>JAEEUJ010000029.1 GCA_016290515.1 Clostridiaceae bacterium | reverse complement strand
CGCAATTTTCTCATCGAGTATTACGTATGAATTGTACGCCATACCCTCGGGTACGTCGTACTGACTTTCAAACAGGTCAAGCTCTCTGTCGTTTACGCCGATATATTTGATATCATCCGTGATATACATATTAATCTCCTAAACATTTTATTGCCATATATTATACCATATGTTGAATACAACTACAAGAAAAATCGTACGGATTTTGTGAAAATGTTTGACAAATATATTTTTATAATGTATTATACACTGGCTTTGAAAAAAGCGGTCAGTTCTAAACCATCCTGACCTTAATTAAAACTAAGGAGAAAAATAAAAATGAAAAACAAAAAGGTTTATTCACTTGTGACAGCAGCGCTGATTGCTGCCATGTACGTGGCGCTCACGTATTTTTCAAACGCATTCGGACTCGCTTACGGCGAGGTGCAGTTCAGACTTTCCGAGGTGCTGATGCTTTTTGCGGCGTATACGCCTGCCGCAATACCCGGACTTACGATAGGCTGCTTCCTCGGTAATCTCGGCAGTCCGTTCGGAATGGTTGATATTATCTGCGGTACCTGTGCAACACTTCTTGCCGCCGTATGTATTTACCTGACAAGAAGGGTGCAAATAAAGAAATTCCCCGTTCTGTTTCCTATATTCACTGCGCTTTTTAATGCTGTTATAGTCGGCGCTGAAATCTCGTTTTTTATGCCTGAGGGCTTCACGTTTTACGGCATGCTCGTTTCGGGAGCGTTCGTCGGACTCGGAGAACTGGTTGTAACGCTCGTGCTCGGTATTCCGCTGAACGTTGCGATTATCAAAACGAAGATTAAAGAATTCTTCAAATAAAACAATACCGCCCTTGCGAAAATCTGTTGTTTATGATAGAATTTTCGTGAGGGTGATTTATATATGGCAAAAATTATAATTGCTGACGATGAACAGCTGATAAGAAAGCTGCTCACGGATTTTCTTACAAACGCGGGACACGAGGTTATTGAGGCTACCGACGGCGGCGAGGCAATCGAGCTGTTCAAAGCCAACCCCGATACCGCGCTCGTTATACTCGATATCATGATGCCTGAGGTTGACGGCTGGGAAGCCTGTCGTCAGATAAGAAAGACCTCGGACGTTCCCGTTATGATGCTCACCGCCCGCAGTCAGGATTTCGACCAGCTTACGGGCTTTGAGGCGGGCGCCGACGACTACGTAACCAAGCCGTTTTCACCGGCGGTGCTTGTCAAGCGCGTTGAGGCTCTGCTTCGCCGCAGCTCATCCGAGCCTAAAAAGACCGACGATCACTGGGGACTTAAAATCAATTCCGACGCGCACGAGGTCAGGGTTGACGGTCAGGTTATCGACTTAACTCTCAAGGAATTCAAAATCCTCGAAAAGCTTATCAACAATACCCAGCGTGTTTACAGCCGCGAGCAGCTGCTCGACGACGTGTGGGGCTTCGACTATTTCGGCGACGTGCGTACGGTTGACTCGCACGTTGCGCGCCTTCGCACCAAGCTCGGAAAATGGGGCGAACAGCATCTTAAAACGGTCTACGGCGTAGGCTACAAGATTCAGGAGAACACGGATGACTGAAAAGGGCAAAAAGAGATTTATGAGCATCAGAACCCGACTTTTCTTACAGGTCGGGTTTGTAATACTTATTGCCATAGCATTTATTCTGGTGCTTAATAATTTCCTTTTACCCGATATATACACTCGAAACGAGAAGCGCGCCATGCGCGAGGTTTACCGCATTATTGACGGCATCTCGCCGGAAGATGAGCTGTATTCGCATAAGATTAACAACTACGAGCGCGCAAACAGCCTGTCCATTGACATCTATCAGTCCGACGGAACGCCGCTTTACTACGGTACGGACGAGCTTTTCTCACATGGCGGTAAGACAACCTTCTCGGATTACGACGACGACAAGAACGGTTCGCATTTTGAGATTCTTACCAACGAGACGACAAAGTCGCAGTATCTCGTCTATTTCGCGCCGCTTTCCTTCGGCGGTGAGATTGAGATTTACTCTATGAAGGACAATATCGACGCCAACGCCAACACCGCAATTTTAATCACAAGCGCTACAAGTGTTGCTGCGCTGCTGCTGGCGGTGCTGTTTATCTTTTTCTACACGCGCAAGTTTACAAAGCCGCTTATCAAGATGAGCGAGGTCACGGCAAGGATGTCCGAAATGGACTTCTCGCAGAAATGCGAGGTCGAGGGCAACGACGAAATCAGTATGCTCTCGGAGAGTATCAACAATATGTCTGACTCCCTTGACGAAACGCTCAAGGATCTGAGTGAAAAAAACATTCAGCTCGAAGCGGATATCGAGAAGGAAAAAACGCTCGACAAAATCCGTAAGGACTTTATATCGAACGTTTCCCACGAGCTGAAAACACCGATTTCAATTATACGCGGTTATTCCGAGGGCGCTCAGATGATGCTCGATACGGGCAACAATGACTCCGCTAAGGAATACTGCAATATCATAGTTGACGAGACCGAAAAGATGAATGCGCTTGTTCTTCAGCTTCTTGAGCTTTCAATGTACGAATCGGGCAGCGTTACCGTAAACGCCGAAAGAATTGATCTTCGTACTCTTGTCGAGGACTACGCTCAGGACAATTCGTTCAAGATGAACGATAACGGCATCACCTTCGTCAATGAAATTCAAGACGGTATTTACGGCATGGGCGACCCGATTAAAATTGAGATGGTCATCAATAATTATATTTCCAACGCCATCTCCCACGCCGACGGTGAAAAACTGATAAGAGTCACAAGCGAGGACGTCGGTGACTGCTACCGCATTACCGTATATAACACGGGCGAGCATATACGCGACGAGGATATCGACAGTATCTGGATAAGCTTCTACCGCGCGGACAAATCCCGCTCGCGCAAGGAAGGACGATTCGGACTCGGTCTTTCGATAGTTTCCGCTATTCAGAAGCTTCACGGCTGCGACTACGGCGTTTACAACACCGACGGCGGCGTCAGCTTCTGGTTTGATATAAAAAAGGGAGAATAACAGAGAATAAAAAGAATCCGCAGTAACGGTTGTTACTGCGGATTTTCTGTTTTTTTAATTAACTGTCGAGTTTTTCTTTTCTGCCTATCTTTATGATTCTCGCTATCGACGGGCTGAATACAAGTCCGACCGCAAGCTCAATAAAGAAGTTTATACCTATCATTCCGACAAAGATGTACTTGATTGCATTTGTCTCGCCCTCGCCGTTTGCCCATTCGCGTATGGTCGGCATAAAGAATGCTAAGCAGCCCAGCACGAAAATGCCCGTGTTGACAATCGGGGTAAAAATACCCGAAACGTAGGTCGCAAGCGTGTCGTTTTTTTTCTTCAACAGGTCGTACACAAGTCCCGACATAAAGCCGGCAAGTATGCCCTTGAGCATAACGGTAGCTATTGTTCCGGGTATGTTGACCGCAAGAAACGCGCCCGCGTCACCCGAAAGCAGTACCATAAGTCCGAACACTCCGCCCAGCCACGCGCCCGCAAGCTTGCCGTACAGCGCAGCGCCTACTACTATCGGCACAAGTGCGAGGGTGATGGAAAAGGGTCCGATTTTGATGGTTGAGCTGACAAGCTGAAGCACTACGACTATCGCCGTCAGCAGGCCCGTCATAACGAGCTTCTTTGTTTTGTTTGACATTATATATTCCTCCTTGCTGTCTCCCCGAAACGGGTGAGACGCAATATTTAGAACTTATTTATTCTTATCGTAAACGGCCTTTAAGCCCTTCATAATAAGGTCGGCGTCATATACGATTTCGTGTTTGCACTCGCTGATGATAAACGAGGACAGACCGCCCGTAGCAACTATCGTTTTAGGCTCGCCGAGCTCGTCGATAAAGCGGTCAAGCATTCCGTCTATAAGGCAGGCCGTGCCGAATACCGAGCCCGACTGCATGCATTCAACGGTGTTCTTCGAGCATGCGCGCGACGGAGCTTCAAGAGCTATTGTCGGCAGCTGCGAGCTCGTCGAGGTCAGCGCATTGAGTGAGATTTCAACTCCGGGTGCGATAAGTCCGCCCACAAACGAGTTGTGCTCGTCAACGGCGTAGATTTTGGTCGCCGTACCCAAATCAATTACAAATGCGGGCAGGGGGTAGTGCGCTATTGCGCCGACTGCGCCCGCTGCGAGGTCCGCGCCGAGATAAGCGGGATTTTCTATAAGAATATTCAGTCCCGTCTTTGTGCCGGGTGCGAGAAGTATTACCTTATCGCAAAGCGAGTCGAGCGCCCTGACGAGAGTGTTGGTAAGCTCTGGAACAACCGAGCTGATTACCGCGCCCTCAATTTCCGAGGTGTCAATACCGTGAAGACTGAAAATGCTCATAAAATCCACGGCGTACTGGTCAGGTGTGCGCTGACGCTCGGTGGCAAGACGTGAAACGAAAACTATCTTATCGCCGTCGAACACGCCGAAGCTTATATTAGTGTTGCCTATATCAACTGTTAATACCATTTTATCACGACCTTATTTTTGTCAAGGTGATTATAGCAGAGAATTATAATAAATGCAACAAAAACAAAATGCGTTTTTCGGAAAGTTAAAAGCGGCCTTGCCGAAGCAAAGCCGCTGCATTTTTATTTGATGGGTAATTGTTATTCCTCGTCGGAATTCTTCTTTCTGGTAAGAACGAATGCAGCGCATGCAACCGCGGCAACACCCGCAACCGAGATAAGCGCATAGTCGCCGGTCTTGGTGTTGGGAACCTGATTGCTTGAGGAGCTGCTTGAAGATGAATTGTTAGAAGAATTATTCGAACCGCCATTGTTTGAGCCGCCATTATTTGAACCGCTGTCATCGCCGCCGCCTAAGCCGAGCATACCGAGAAGGCTTGAAATAAGTCCGGTAAGACCGCTCAATGCGTCGCCGCCGTTGTTGAAGATATTGCCGATATCGTCAATGTTTGCATTGTTGATGAAATCGGAAATCCGATTGTACATATCGTTGTCGATAACGCCCGAATCAAGCAGGGTATCAAGGATGTCCTGAATCTGCTCTGCGGGAAGACCTATGAGAAGTCTGCCGATAGCGGCCGCCTTACCTGCAACGTCAAGCGAGTCGTCCTCCATAATATCTCTGACCTGATCGATTATGCTGTTCTTGGCAGCATCCTTGTCAAGGTCGGGCTCGTTCTTGATAGCTTCCTTAAGAGCGCCGTACTCGGGATTGTCAATAGCGCCGTAGTTGTAGAGCTGATCGGCTACGTCGAGAGCCTCCTGGGTGTTCTCAACGCCGAGGTCCTTAACCTTTTCAAGAATTTCGGCAACCGCGTCGTCGGAGGTGAATTCCTTATCCTCCTCGTCGGTTGTGCCGATCTTTTCGATAATGGCCTCAACCTCGTCAAGCACGGGGTCGGTGTTGCTCAGCTGAACAGCCGCCGCGAACGTAGGCAGGCAGAACGCCATTACAAGACAGATTGCCGTAAATACGGAAATAAGCTTCTTCATAACAATTACCTCAAAAAAACTGATTTTTGCGTGAATACATAATAATCCATATTCACCTCTATATAATACTATAACTGAAACACAATGTCAACAATATTTTACATTCATTCATATCCGGCAAAGCTTGGGAATATAAATTGAGAGAAACAAAAATTAAAACTCTTGGGGAGGTACCGAGATGGCACAGAAAAGCATATACCGCGATATCGCCGAAAGGACGGACGGTGATATTTATATAGGCGTCGTGGGACCCGTCAGAACGGGCAAATCCACGTTTATCAAGCGTTTTATGGACACACTTGTAATTCCGAACATTGAGTCCGAAGCCGAGCAGACCCGCGCGGTTGACGAGCTGCCGCAGTCCTCGGCGGGCAGAACGATAATGACGACCGAGCCGAAATTCATACCCGAAAATGCCGTGAGCGTAACGCTCGACGGTAATGCCGAAATGAAGGTGCGTATGATTGACTGCGTCGGCTACATAGTTCCGAGTGCGCTCGGCTATATCGAGGACGGCAATCCGCGTATGGTGCGTACGCCGTGGTTTGAGGAGGAAATACCCTTCAATATGGCGGCGGAGCTCGGCACCGAAAAGGTCATAAACGAGCACTCGACCATAGGCCTTGTCGTCACGACCGACGGCAGCATCAGCGACATTCCGCGCGAGGAATACAAGGCCGCCGAGGAGAGGGTGATAAGCGAGCTTAAGGAGCTTTCTAAGCCGTTTATAGTGCTTCTCAACTGCACCTATCCGAATTCCGCTTCGGCAGCCGAAACCGCCGGGACGCTCAGCGCCGAATACGGTGTGCCCGTGCTGCCCGTAAACTGTCTTGAGCTCGGCGAAAACGACATAAAGGAAATACTTACGCAGATACTCTTTGAATTTCCGTTAAAGCAGGTCAGTGTCGGTCTGCCGAGATGGCTGACAGGTCTGCCCGATACCCACTGGCTAAAGCGCGAGCTGGTTTCGCTTATACGCGATGCGTCTGAGAATATGAGCCTTGTGCGTGACGTGAGCGTGCTGCGTGACGCTTTATGCGGCGGCGAATACGTGACAGCTTCGGCTGTCGGCTCAATGCAGTTGGGAAACGGCAGCGCCGAAATCTCGGTCACACTCAGAGACGATTTGTTCTATAAGATAATTGCCGAGCAGACGGGAATTGATATCGGCTCGCAGCAGGAGCTGATGAGCCTTGTGTGCGACTTGAGCGAGACAAAAAAGAAATACGATAAAATCAAAAATGCCCTCGATGAGGTCGAGAACACGGGCTACGGAATAATTATGCCCGACATTGACGAACTCAGCCTTAAAGAACCCGAAATCATCAGGCAGGGCGGCCGTTACGGAGTGAAGCTTTCGGCTTCCGCCCCGTCGATACATCTGCTTCGAGCTAATATCGAAACCGAGGTCGCGCCCATAGTCGGCACCGAAAGTCAGTCCGAGGAGCTTATAAGGTATTTGCTTGCGGGCTTCGAGGAGGAGCCCGAAAAAATCTGGGAGTCCAATATCTTCGGCAAGTCGCTCAATGAGCTTGTCAACGAGGGGCTTCGCAACAAGCTTTTACACATGCCGACCGATGCCAGAATGAAGATGCAGGAAACGCTCGAGAGGGTAATCAACGAGGGCTGCAACGGACTTATCTGTATTATTCTGTAACCGAAAACACTTCGCCAAATTTGAGTTTGTCGGGACGTAGGGGCGAGCTGTGCTCGCCCGTAGTTTACATATTATTTGACGGGCGGGCAAAGCCCGCCCCTACGGATTACGCCCCGATAAACTCCGATTTATGTGATAAAAAAAGGCAACGCATAAGCGTTGCCTTTATCTGTTGTTTTTCTTTATTCAAAATTCTCGTTAAGCGTCTGCATCGTTACGCTTTCCTTGGCGTACTGCGAGAGGTACTTCTCCTGATAGTAATTCTCATGGTATGCGTTGAGCTTGCCGTCGGGAGAAATCATAAGCACGCCGCAGCCGCGCTGTGTTCCGAGCTTGTAGATGCCCGAATAAGCCAGGTAGTCGATGCTCATGCCGTATGTAAGGTCAATGCCCTTGTAGTTGACCGAAAGGTTGTTGAGGTGGTCATGGCCGCAGAATACCGAATCGCCCGATTTGGTTTCAAGCATGGTTTCAAACAGCTCGTCGGTATGAATACCGGGATAGATAAGCTCGCCCTTTTCGCCGATAGTGCCGTAGTTGTACTTAACATTTTCGGTGTCCTTGTAGCCGTTGGCCTTGAACTCGTTCCACGCATCCTGATACTCTGTCAGCGGAATGTGGAAGAACAGCGAGGTCTTGACGGTATCAAGGTCCGCGTACTTGGCTGCGGTCTCGGGTTCAAGCGCCTTGTACTCCTCAATAAGAGAGGCGTTTCTCGCATTGATTTCGCCGACTACGTTCTTATACCACTCAACCTGATTGGCGTGAATGTTATCGTACTTCCAGAGTATGCCGAAGTAGTCGCCGTCAACGTAGGAATGTGAGTCGAGCAGCACAAGCGAACGTGTTGTGATATTATCGGGATTTACTATATTGAATACCTGATTGCCCACGCCGTCAACATCCTCGGGACCCGCCTGAAGAAGGCAGTGCGGGAACTCGCCCGAGGTGTAGAAATCGGTTATATCCTCACGGCTGAAATAGCTGTAAACTTCGGTGTCGTGGTTGCCGTAGCAGACTGTCCAGTTAACGCCGAGAGCTTCCATAAGATTTGCAAACACCTTTGCGCCGGACTTGTTGTTGAACGTACCTGCCTGGAAGGGAACGGGATAGGCTACGTCGCCCGTAACGATAACGAAATCGGGCTTTTCCGCCGTGATAAGAGCCGCAACGGCGTTTATAGCCATTGAGTCCTTGGCGATGGACATCCAGCCGCCGCCAATATGTACGTCGGTCAGCTGAAGAACCTTGAGCTCACGGTCGGTGTGTATGTTCCACTTGCCGTTGTCGTAGTTTTCGAACTCGGGAAGCTCTTCGTCGTACTGCACCGCGGCAAAGGACTTCGCCTTTTTGATATTGGCATTCAGACCGATAACCGTAATAAGCGTTGTTATAAGCACGAACGCAACGATTACGCACAGCAGCCCGAGAAAGAACTTTCTCGCTCTGTGCTTTTTGGGCTTCTTAACCTCGGCGATTTCGGCGCCGTTTTCGGTTTTTTCTTTTGCTTTACTCATTTTCGGATCCCCCTGATTTAATATAGAGTTGAGCAGATAACCGCTCTCTGAATACGTTTTGCAATTTATCAGTCAAGCCGTCTGTATGAAAAGCGTCGGCATTGATAACAAGGTTATATACTTTTGTTTCGCCGTACGAGTGGCAGTATATTTCGCGCACCGCGTCTGCCAGTCCAGCTTCTTTAATAAGCGATTTTGCTCTCTCAATGTCGTCGTCCTGCGATTTTCCTATGAGCAGACCGAGCGACGAGATAAGCGATTTTACGCCGCTGATGACGATTATTATTGAAGCGACAAGGCCCATTAACGAGTCTATCGAATACCCGAGCTTTTGCGTCAGCGTGAAGGAAACGACGATACATACCGAAATAAAGAAGTCGAGTATGCTGTCGATTTTCATATTCTTAAGAATTGCCGAGTTGAATTTTTTCTCAGCCGCACCGAAGCCGAAAACCATGGCGAGCTTAACCGCAGCGGTCGCGGCTATGAGCAGCGCGTACTTAAACATGTACCAGACGGGCACGGGGTAGAGAAGCCTCTGAAGCGAGGTATATACAAATGCAAGTCCCGTCAGCAGTATTACCAGCGACAGCAGGAGGTTGACAACCTCCTCAATTTTGCCGTAGCCGAAGGGGTGCTTGTCGTCGGCGGGCATCAGCGCCACGCGGAAGCCGACAACGGCAATTACTGCAACGAGCATATCGGCAAGTGAATTGAGCGAGTCAACGTATATGCTTATGCTGTTTGAGGACACGGCGACAAAAAGCTTTACCGAAAACAGAGCGAGATCGGCAGCCGCCGCAAGAGCGCATATCAAGCTTTTCTTTCTGCCCGTAGTAATTGTCCGCACCGCCTTTTATTTGATAAAAACATTTTAGCATTAATGACGGATTAATTCAATAACCAATTACCGATTTACCGTCGAGGTAAATTCCCCTGAGCGTGAAGTCGTAATCAAACAGAATTATATCCGCGTCATAGCCCTCTGCAATCCTGCCCTTGTGCGAGTCTGCGCCTGTCAGCCGTGCGGGAGTGAGCGTCATCATTTTTATTGCCTGGAAGAGATTTGCCGAGGTGCTTTCGTACATATTTTTAACGAGCGCTATTCCGCTTGCCGCACCGCCTGCAAGCTTTGAGCGGTCGGCGGTGAGCATTGCGCCGTCGGAGCATACCGCTTCGACACCGTTTTTCTGCATAACCGTCATACCCTCGCGAAGGCGTGTCGCCGAGAATTCAAGTCCGTCGGTAATAAGATACATTTTATCGGCGCCCTTACACCTGAAAATGAGTTCGAGTATTTCGGCGGGAAGGTGCTTTAAGTCGGCGATTGCCTGAACGGTGTAGCCGTCGAGCGTAAGTCCCGCCTCGACAGTGCCTGCCCTGCGGAAAGCGCCGTCCTTACGGCAGGAGGTGCAGGCGTTATAGATATGCGTGATATCGGAAAAGCCGTAATTCAGCGCTTGCTTTGCGGTGTTGTAGTCGCCCGAAGAATGCGCTACGGAAACGACTATGCCTTTTGAGTCGAGATATTCTCCGAGTCTGTTTGCTCCGTCAAGCTCGGGCGCCGCGCCGACCATCCTAATCATGTCGGCGTTTCTTTCGAAAAACGGCTTGTAGTCCGTGTCGGCGGGGACGGCGAGGTTCTGCGTGTTCTGGGCGCCGCACATTTCGGGCGAGAGAAACGGACCTTCAAGATGAACACCGAGTATGTTCGGATTGATTCTCTGTGCTTCTCTCGTGTTTTCAATAACCTTTTCAAGCGTGTCAAGGTCGGCGGCAAGCGAGGTCGGCAAAATTGAGGTTACGCCGTTTTTAAGGTGAGCTTCTGACATTTTAACTATATCGTCAGCCGTGCCCATGGCGGAAAATCCGCCTCCGCCGTGAACGTGCAGGTCAATCAGACCCGCCGACAGATACAGTCCGTCGCAGTCGATAATTTCGGCGTTTTCGCAGCTTATACCTTCACCGATTTGCGCGATTTTACCGTCATTTACAAGCACGTCGCCAAGGCGCGCTTCGTTTTCAAAAATCACGTTTGCATTCTTAAACAGCAGCATATTTCACCTCAGAAGTAGATGTTCTTAGTGTAGCAGATTATTGAACCCGTTTTCTCGTCGAGATCGATTATTCCGTATTCACCGTCCTTGACCGCGCCCGGACACATAATCCACAGCCCGTCTTCATAATTGCAGTATCTTTCGTGCGTGTGGCCGTGCACCGCCACGTCAACGCCGAGCTGCCTTGCCTTGTGCTCAAGAGTTCCGTAACCGAATTTCACACCCTGCGAGTGACCGTGCAGACAGAAAATCTTTTTTGAGCCAAAATCAACGACCTGCTCAACGGGGAGCGAAGAGCCGAAATCGCAGTTTCCCGCAACCGCTATCAGCTTCTTGAAGCCTATCAGTTCGCTGACGGCGGGAGTATAGATATCGTTTTCACCGTCGCCGAGGAATATGTATATATCGACGTTTTTAACAGTCGAAATCACCTCGGCTATCATATTGCTTCTGCCGTGCGAATCCGAAAAGACGAGCGCTCTCATTCATATACCTCCCGCAAAAATCATATATTATAACAATTATATCAAAAAGGGACGGTGTTTGCAATTAAAAGCGATAAAGATATTAACGGCCTTATTGAAAAGTTCAGGCAGGGCGGCTCAAAGCAGGAATTAGGCGAGTATATCAAATCGAAGCTCAACGCCGAGCAGGGCAGAAAGCTCGACGAGATTTTAGGTGACGAAAACAAGCTTAACGAAATACTGAATTCGCCTAAGGCGAAGGAGCTTCTGAAAAAGATAAAGGGGGAGGACGATGGACAGCATTAACGATTTACTTGCGTCTTTAAGCGAGCAGGATATGGAGAAAATCAAAAGCGCGGCGGCGGGACTTATGGGAAATGCGCCGACTCAGGCGGGCGAAAGTCCCGCGTTTTCGGACGATATGTCAAATATGCTTCTCAAGGTTGCGTCGCAGATGAATAAGGATTCCGACAAAACCGCGTTTATAAAGGCGCTGCGTCCGCTTCTCTCGGACGAGCGGCAGAAGAGGGCGGACGAGGCTATGCACTTTCTCAAGCTTATGGACACTTTACCGCTGCTGAGAGGTATGTTTCAATGAAGGAATACGGCTTTGACGAAATACGGGAAATGCAGCAAAAGGCGCTCGAAAGAGTGCAGAATATGAAGCTTGCGGCGGACAGGGCGATAGCCGACGAGCCCGCCTTTACGCCCGCCGTGAAAAGCGATACGGCAAAAGGGCACATACAGATGCCCGTAAATCTTCCGAAAAAGCAGGAACAAGTACCTGCTCAAACCGAGAGCGCGCCGAATTTTCTCGACAATATTTTTGAGGAGCCCGACAAGGCGCTGCTTCTGTCGCTGCTGCTTCTTTTTAAGGGCGACAAGGCAAACGAGGAGCTTATGACGGCGCTGATTTACATAATGCTCTGACCCGGGTGAAGTATTATTCACAGTTATTTAACACTTTTTCGGAATATTGGTATATAATAGACGGGCGATAACAAAAAAGTTATTGCCCATTACTTTTTTGAGGTAGCCTATGTCAGCGGTTCAGACAATAAAAAAACTGCCTAAGCTTCTTGACACGGACGTTGAAACTCAGCAGCCGTGGGTTGAGGCTTATATCGACGCGGTCGGCGACATATTGAGCCATCCGAAATATCAGCAGCTGAAAAGCTTTGACCACCACAAGCCCGTAAGCTGTCATTTTCACAGCGTGTTCGTATCGTTTCTTACCTTTAAGATAAGCTCGGAGCTCGGCTGCGACGCGGTCGAAACGGCGAGGGCGGCTGCTCTGCACGACTTCTATCTTTACGACTGGTATCTGACCAAGCACGACGAGCTTCACGCGTGGTATCATCCGAAAATGGCGCTTATAAATTCCGAGATGTACTTCGGCAAAATGAGCGAAACCCAGACCGATATGATACTCTCGCATATGTGGCCGCTTCATATTTTGCCGCCGAAAACCCGCGAGGGAATGATACTTACCATGGTTGACAAGTATTGTACGAGCGCGGATATGCTGAAATTAAGCAAGAAATTCCTTCCGCTTTATGAGCGGATTAACAGGGAGATTGAAAACTATGAAGATAATCGAAATAATCGTTAACTGCTTTCTGTGGTTCATATTTTACAGCGTAATCGGCTGGATTACCGAAACTCTTATTTTTGCAATAAGGGATAAAAAATCCGTGAAGCGCGGCTTTCTCTTCGGTCCGCTTTGTCCGATATACGGCACTGGCGCGGTTGTGTGCTATCTGCTTTTATACGGCAGAGTTACGAACTTCTTCGCTCTTTTCGGCATAGGTCTTCTGCTTTGCGATACTATCGAATACATTACAAGCTTCGTTATGGAAAAGGCGTTTCACGCGAAGTGGTGGGACTATTCTAATCAGAAGTTCAATATCAAGGGCAGAATCTGCCTTGTAAGCTCGCTTCTGTTCGGCGGCGGTGTGGCGCTGCTTATAAAATTTATTCAGCCCGCAGTCGAAAGGGTAACTCTGATGATACCCTTCGGCGTGAGAGCGGGAATCGCATTTGCGCTTTATTCGGTAATAATTATCGACGTTGCTCTTACGATACAGAGCCTCAAGGACGTAGTGCTTTCGCTTAAAGAGGTTCAGCGGTACGCCGTTGAAAACTTCCAGCAGGGAATAGATAAGACCGACGAAAAGCTCGACGAGTTCACCGATAAGGTCAAGGATATTTCCAACACCGAGATTTCACTCGACAGAATCAGCGAAAAGCTGAAGCCCAACGCACATATCGACGACCTTATCAACAAGCTCAACGGCGAGCGCTCAATGTTCACAAAAATCCGTCATATCTTCCCGAAGCTCGAATTCGGCAACTATAAAGAAGCGTTCAGGATGATGTTTTCAAGACACGATAAGGATGACGAAGATAAATAAAAAACAAACCGCAGTGAAAACTGCGGTTTTCTTTATGTCAGTCAAGTGAAAAATCCTCTTCTGAGAAGCTCTGCATTTTCGGCGCTTTTCTCGGTACGCGCTTCATAACGTCGTATTTGTAGCGGCGGCATTTCGAGTCTTTGTTCATCACGCCTTTTTTAAGACAGAGCACCGTCTCGCCGTCAGCCGACAGCTTGCCGAACTGACAGTATTCGCATTTGGGCTCTATGTTTTCGGTATTGAAAACAGTTTTCTTCATCTCTATCACTTCCGAAAAGATTTTAACACACTTTTCGGTTTGTATCAACCTCAAAAATCAGAAGCGCGCACATTATTATCAGTGCCGCCGCGCTCGGCAGGGAAACCGAATATGCGCTCGCGGTTATTCCCGTATAGTTTGAAAACACTGCCGTCTCGCAGGGGAACACACTCAGCAGAGCCTTGCATACGAGCGCGCTCAGCGCCGCGCAGACAACTCGTGAAGCGAAAAACAGCCGAAGCTTCAGCCCGCTTTTAAGTATGTACGGCATTATCTGGCAGTGCACCGAAATACCGCCGAAGCAAAGAATTGCCGCAAGTACGGGCAGGGAAAACAGATTTGCCGTCAGCTTTGCGCCGTTTGTGACCTCCAGCACCGAGCAGAGCACCGCCGCAAACACACCGTCGGACGAAGTCAGTATAACGCTCACAACAGCGTTGAAAATCACTATCCATGCGCATATTGAAAGCATTGAATTGAGCGCGTCCGTCACCGAGGAGGTCAGGGCGACGGCGGGATTTGAGATAAATACAACACGGCTTTCGCTTTGCTTATTCACCTTTTCAAAGCTGAGAAACCTCGACAGCACGCCGACCGTCAGCGACGACGCAATACAGCTTATATACAGTATTACGCCCGCTTTTGCAGATGAGAGCATAAGCGAGCCGACGGTCCCGATTATAAAGGCGGGCCCCGCGTTTATGCAAAACAGACATAGCCGTTGCGCTTCGGACTTTGTGATTCTTTTACCGTCGCACAGCTCCGCCGCCATTTTCGCGCCAACGGGAAAACCGCCGATAAGTGACATAAGTATAACGGGCGCGCATGTGCCCGACAGTCCGAAAATAAAACGCGTCGGTTTTGAAAACAGTCTGCCCAGCGCGTCGGACAGACCCGATGCGGTTAAAAAGCGCGAGACAATAAGAAACGGAAACAGCGAGGGTATCACCGTCAGCGCGCAGAGCTTAAGTCCCTCGCGCACACCCTGGACGCAGGCCTCACTCTTGACAAAGATACAGATTATAAATCCTGCCGCTGACAGCGCCGTCACAGCGGCTTTTATTATATTCTTACGTGCCATATCATCACTCTTTCGGTAATTAAAATATATGCCGCCGAATATAGATATATGAGTGAGGTGAGGGCATTGGGCAAGGCTGAAAAACCGATAAAAAAGAGCATAAAGGGCAAGCTGCTCTCTGCGGCGTTTGAGGCTTACGAAATGCCCGATTTCACCCTGCCTTCACTGCAGCTTCGCGGCAACCGCGAGGTCTGTATCGAGGGCTGCAGGGGCATACTTGAATACGACGAGGGCAGAATCCGTCTTAACTGCGGACGGCTTGTTATAGGCTTCGTCGGCGACGGTATTGAAATTACGGCGTATTCCGATATTCAGACCGTCATCACGGGTAATATTTTTTCGGTTGAATTTGAAGGCGCGGGGGATTAGTGTGTTAATAATTCGCTTTATAAGATTTCTGCTCGGTTATGTCGGCTTTTCGGCTTCGGGAGGCTTTTCCGAGCGTTTCGTAAACCTCTGCACGCATAACCGCATTCCGCTCTGGAATATGAAAAAGGTCGGCAACGTGCTCTACGGCGAAACGACCGTTGAGGGCTACAAGGCTATAAGGCGGTCGGCGTACCGCTCGGGTGTGAAACTGAGGCTTGAAGGCAAGCGCGGACTGCCGTTTTTTCTTAATAAAAATTCCGCGCGAAAGGGTATAGTGATAGGATTACTTTTGTCAATGCTGATAGTTTTTCTGCTGTCTACTACAGTGTGGTCGATAAGCGTTGAAGGTAATAAAAGCTTAACCGAAGAAAAGGTGCTTGAGGTGTTTTCTCAGCTTGGCGTAAAAAGGGGAGTTTTTGCGAAAAGCATCAGGGCGTCCGACGTTGCCGAAAAGGCCGAAAAGCTTCTGCCCGAGCTTCTGTGGGCGAGTGTAAACGTCAAGGGTTCGCGGGTTGAAATCGTTGTTTGCGAGCGCACCGACGCGCCCGAGTTTCCCGACGAAACGCCGTGTAATATCATAGCCGCCGAGGACGGCGTGATAGTCGCTGTTCAGGCGGAAATCGGAAAACAGGCTGTCAGCGCGGGCGACGCGGTGGTAAAGGGCGACCTGCTTATATCGGGCGTCACGCAGAATCTTGATATGTCCGAAAACCTGAAACCCGCACGCGGTAACGTTACAGCCGAGGTGAAAAGGAGCATCAGCGCCGACTGCGCAGATATGAAATTTTACACTCAGTCCGAGCTTAAAACGCGCTATTCGCTTTACTTCTTCGGACTTGTCATACCGCTTGATTTCAGGGTGGGGGAGACCAATTATCACCGCAGCGAGAGTTTCCTGTCAAACGGCAAAATCAGCCTGCCTGTCGGTATAGTAACCGAGCACAGCTATAAGAGCGAAAATGAGGCATCTCTGCCGCCCGAAAAAATAAGGCTTATGAACGCAAATCTCTTTGCAAAGCGTTATTATGAAATCTTCCGCGAAGCTCGGATAAAGCAGGTCGTATTTACCGACGAAAGTACCGCTTTTGTCTGCGAAATAACCGCCGAAAAAGATATAGGCTCCAGGCAGGAAATTTTCGTTGAAAAATAGTATATATATGTGATACAATAAATCTTGGAATAATTTATAATCTTTTATGAAAAAAGAGGATGGTAAAAAGGTGTTTGAACAGAGTATAAGCGTTGACAGAATGGAGCACGCGGTCAGCCTTTTCGGCTCGTTCGACGAAAATGTCAAACTCATTGAAAAGGAATACGGCGTAAGCGTTATCTCGCGCGGCTCGGAATTGAAGGTTACGGGCGACGTTGAAAACGTTGACAAGGCGACGAGAGCCATCAACGGACTTCTGCGGCTTATCAACAGGGGCGAGGCTCTATCGCCGCAGAACGTGCGCTATGTCATATCGCTTGTAAACGAGGACTCGGAGGAAAAGCTTGACGAGATGACGGGCGACTGCGTCTGCGTTACGGCAAAGGGCAAGCCCGTCAAGCCGAAAACTCTCGGTCAGAAGAAATACATCGAGGCAATCAAAAACAATACGATTACTCTGGGCGTCGGCCCTGCCGGTACGGGCAAGACCTATCTTGCCGTTGCAATGGCGGTAACGGCCTTCAGGGCAAAAGAGGTCAA
>JAEEUJ010000028.1 GCA_016290515.1 Clostridiaceae bacterium | reverse complement strand
GGAGATTTTGTTCGAAGCGTCCTCCCAGACCTCGCCGAGAAGCACCGCGTCGGACTTGGTGCGCTTTACCGCCTTTCTCGCCGCGTCAATGAACACGTCGGGCAGCTCGTCGGCAACGTCAAGCCGCCAGCCGTCAATGCCCGCCTTAAGCCATTTTTCGATAACTCCGTCCCTGCCCGTCATAAACTTTATATACGACGGGTTTTCCTCGTTGACCTCGGGCAGGGTTTCAAAACCCCACCAGCTGCGGTAGCTGTCGGGATAGTCCCAGAAATCGTACCACTTGTAATACGGTGACTTTTTGGTGTTGTATGCGCCGCCGTCACCGTAGCGGCGGTATTTGTTGAAATACACGCTGTCGTCGCCCGTATGCGAAAAAACGCCGTCAAGAATAATGCGTATTCCCCTCCTGTGCGCAGAGTCGCAGAGCTTTCTGAAGTCCTCCTCGCTGCCGAGAAGCGGATCGGTTTTGAAATAGTCGGCGGTGTTGTAGCGGTGGTTTGAATGCGCCTCGAACACGGGGTTGAGGTAAATACAGTTAACGCCAAGTTCGCTTAAATAGTCGAGCTTCTTTTCAATTCCGCGGAAATCTCCGCCGAAGTAGTCGTTGTTAAGCACCTTGCCGTTTTCGTCGGGACGCCAGTACGGCAGATTTTCGTAATCGTTTCTCAGAATTCTGTCGGCAGGCACACCCGTTTTCTTTTTGCCTGAGTTATAAAAGCGGTCGGGGAAAATCTGATACATAACGCCGCCCTTAAGCCAGTCGGGAGTTTTGAAATCCTTTGAATAAACGGTCAGCTGCCAGAGCTTCTGCTCCTCCTCACCCTCGGCAAAGCGCGCCACACCGTTACCGTCATTATAGACGCTCGTCTGTCCCCAGGGAGACTGAATTGAGAAGTAATACCAGTACAGTCCCGCCTCGTCGGGCGTAACTTCAACCTCCCATATTTCGCAGTCCTCGCCGCTCATGCCCGCCCAGAACATGTGACTGTAATCAAAATCACCGTCGTCGCGCCTGATGCAGAGCACCGCGTCGTTGCACATAAACGAGCGCGGCAGGACAATCCTGAATCTGACGCAGGTGCCCTCTGCAACTGCGCCGAATTCGCTTTTGAAATATCGGTCTCTTGAATTGAAAACGGTAACGTCCATAATATCTCCTTAAAAACCTTTGAAATATTATTATATCATATTTTTAACAACAAATAAATATTATGCGCAAAAAAAGTCCGCCTTAAAGGCGGACTTGATTTAATGAATTTTTATGCGTTAGCCGCAAGGCTCTGGAGTATCAGTCTCGCGTCAACAAGACTTACCTTGCTGTCGCCGTTGATTTCCGACATACGCGACTGAAGCTCGGTGAGAGTTGTCAGACCGCTGACCGATTTAAGCACGAGCTTAACGTCGGCAACAGAAAGCTTGAAGTTGCCGTCGGCATCGCCGATGGGATGAAGCTCATAGTCGGTCGGGAAGTACTGCATAAACTGCGGGAAACGGTTGTCGGTATAAACGTCCGTACCCTCTTGGGTAAGTATCCAGCCGAAGAACGCGCCGTTATCTCTTGAGCTCTTGTTCGAGAAGCCTACGTGCTGGACGTCCTTGAGGAACCATGTATTGTTGGGAAGGAATGCAGTGTTTGCGTCAATCATTCTGTCGATTGAAACGTGGGCGGTAACGGGATAGTTGTCGCCGAGCGTCTTGCCGAGGTCGGAAACCGTAGCGAAGCCGCTGGTGTGTCTGGTCTCGATAACCTGGTCGCCCTGACGGAACGAAGCGGGAGATACGGGCGGCATCTGCATATTGTAGTGAGAAACTACGGAAACGGTTACGCCGTCAGCCTGAGCCTGCTTGAGGAAATCGCCTATCTTGGTCTGAACGTTGTTGTGATAGTCGTAAACCTTGCCCCAGAAAATTGCTCTCTCCTCGGGCGAACCCTCGTTCATTCGCGCGCCCATGTATTTAACCGCGCTCTCAAAGTATTCGGCGGGAACAAAGGACCACATGCCTGTGTTATAACCGAACGTGGGGACGAGCACCTCAACGAAAAGTCTGTCGCTTTCGTATTTGATAAGGTCGTCAACAACGGGCATAAGCATATCGAGAATCTGAGTTCTCTGAAGAATATCGCTTACCGTTGTGTCGTGCATCGACTGATTGATGATATTGTAAAGTCCGTCGGGATCGATCTTGATTTTACCGGAATACATTTCGCCGACATAGTCAAGTCCCGTGAATGCGGCTGAAAGGTAGGTGATGTTGCTAAGATCCTCATAGCCGTACTTCATAAGATAGCAGGACATAACGATACCGCCCATGCTGATACCGGAAATCGAAATCTTGTCGCAACCCGTGCGGGCCTTGATGTTTTCAACGTATTCGTGGATTTCGTCTGCGAGAACAAGCGGATCAACACGCCAGTCCAGACCGTAAACCCATACGTTTTCTCTGCCGACAGCGTTGCAGACTATATCAACGATATCATTTTCAAATACCGTCTTGACCCAGTCGTAATCGTAGTCGGAAACGGGACCAGTAAACTGGTCGATAAGCTTTACGTTCTTGTTCGCAGGCTCTGCATCGGGATTAACCGCAACGTACTTGAGCACGTCCATAAGCGGGCCCTCGGCGTCGTCAACGAACTTGTCGTAGTCGGCCTTTGTCCTGCCGGAAGCGAGAAGTGTTGCAAGAGGCGGAAGCGCTCTTGTAATAGCGTCGGTAAGGATGCTTGCCTCGGGTGTCCAGACCTGCTTGCCCGACGCGGTATCAACGAACTTGTACTGAGAGAAGCCCGAGATAACGAGAATAGGATTAACCTTTTTCGTCGCCGCAAATGCAGGAGTAAGACAAAGCGCAACAAGTATAACCGACATAATTACACTTATTATTTTCTTTGACATTTTTTTCGTCATGCTAATTCCTCCCTGAAATTATCAACAATTAAATTAAGTATAGCATAGACGGTGTAAAAATGCAACAGAATTCAAACTAAAAACGACTGAACACCCTGCGCTCGCAGCAGTCGGGCGAATACTGCCAGTAATCAATATGCCCGCTGTCGATAAAATATCTGACGGGCTCTCTCGGCGCATTCTCGGAATCGGTATCGACGATAATTAGCTTTATTTTCATTTTTTCGGGATTTATGCTCTTGATAAACACACTTGCCCGCCGTCCCTCCCGAGCCTCGGGATTGAATTCGGCAAGTCCCGCAAGATTCGGCATAAGCTCGACGAACACGCCGTAGCTTTCGGTTGAGCGTATAACGCCCGTGACCGTTTCGCCGACGTTGAAAAGCGCCGCATTTTCCTCCCACGTGCCCAGCAGCTCCTTGTGCGTAAGCAAAACCCTGCCCTGAGTATCAAACGAGCGCACCGCCGCCTTTATACAGTCGCCCGTCCTGAATCTCACCGCAGGTGAAGGAATGCGCGAAACAGAAACGCTGTCAACGGGAAGAAGTGCGATTATTCCTGCACCTATGTCGCAGAACGCGCCGAAGGACTCGATTCGTGTGATTCGCGCGTCTATGATATCGCCGCAGACAAGCTTGGAAATATAGTTTTCAATAGTCTCGTTCTGCCTCTCAACCCTGGAAAGCACGGCCGAGTCCTCGTTAAGCTCCGTTATGTAAAATCCCGTCAGCTTATTGACGCGCGAAATAATCGCTATGTCCCGCACGCTGCCGTCGTCTATGCCCAAAGCGCACTCGGCCCGCGGCATAACCGCATGAACCGTGCCCAAATCAAAATGCAGATTGTGCCCGCTGTCGCACATCAGCGGGCGGGCTTCAAGATACAAATGCTGGTCATACGCCCTTCTCAGCGTTGCCTTATCAAAGCTTCTGACGGCGTCCGCCCCCATACCCTCGGGTAAATACTCGTTCATATTATCACCTTACAAATTTTCGTACTAAAATTATATGCAGGCGGACGCGGGTTAAGAATTTGAATTTTTTTAAGTAATATGTTATACTATAATTTAATCTTATTTAAGGAGGCGCTTATGGACGTCCGTGTAAACGACATACTCGTTATGAAGAAGCCGCACCCCTGCGGCGGCAATCAGATGCTTGTGCTGCGTTCGGGAATGGATTTCCGTCTGCGCTGTCAGAACTGCGGCCGAGAGGTTATGGTGCCGCGCGTGAAAATTGAAAAGAACATCAAGAAAATTATCCGTGAGGACGAAGAATAATGACAGATAAGCTTCAGGGAATTGAAGACCGCTACGAAAAAATCAATGAACTTCTGTGCGACCCGAATATAATTTCGGACCAGCAGGAATATGCTTCTTTAATGAAGGAGCAGAAAAATCTTGCGCCCGTTGTTGAGAAGTTCCGCGAATATAAAAAAATCGACGCCACGCTCACCGAGTCAAAGCAGCTGCTTGACGAAGGCGGGCTCGACAGGGATTTCAAGGCGCTTGTTCAGGAGGAATACGAGCAGGCTAAGCTTGATATCGAGAAATGCTCGGAGGAGCTGAAAATCCTACTTCTGCCCAAAGACCCAAACGACGACAAAAACGTAATTGTCGAAATCCGTGCGGGCGCGGGCGGCGAGGAAGCGGCGCTTTTTGCAGGTTCTCTGTTCAGAATGTACTCGATGTATGCCGAGCGCAAGGGCTGGAAAACCGAAATACTCAACGAGAACGAAACCGAGCTTGGCGGCTACAAGGAAATCAGCTTTTCAGTCGAGGGCGACGGCGCCTATTCGCGCTTTAAGTTTGAAAGCGGCGTCCACCGCGTACAGCGCGTTCCCGAAACCGAGAGTCAGGGCAGAATCCAGACCTCAACGGTTACCGTTGCCGTTCTGCCCGAAGCCGAGGAAGTTGACTTCGAGCTCAATCCCGCGGATTTGCAGATTGACGTTTTCCGTTCCTCGGGCGCGGGCGGTCAGAAGGTCAACAAGACCTCATCCGCAATTCGCGTAACACATATTCCGACGGGTATGGTTGTCGAGTGTCAGGATGAGAGAAGCCAGTATAAAAACAAGGACAAGGCGCTCAAGGTGCTTCGTTCAAGACTTCTTGAAATTGAGCAGGCAAAGCAGAACGCCGAAATCGCAGGCGCCCGCAAGGCTCAGGTCGGCACGGGCGACAGAAGCGAGCGCATCCGCACCTACAACTTCCCTCAGGGCAGAGTTTCCGACCACAGAATCGGCCTCACGCTCTACAAAATCGAAGCTATTATGAACGGCGATATTGACGAAATCATAGACGCGCTGATTACTGCCGATACAGCCGAAAAACTAAAAGCCGAGGAGTAATAATATGAAGAAATTCAGTATTAACCCCATTGAACGCTTTATAATAAGAAATCATAAGGGCATCCGTATTGCGCTTTACGTTATCGGCCTCGCCGCCGCGCTGACGCTTATTATACTCTACGACAGTCTGCCGATATGGGCGGTACTCGCATTTGCGTTCGCAATTGCAATTCCGATGACGCTCGTTGACCTTGTTGCCGTGTTTAAGTTTTCAAAAATAATCAAAACGGCGAACAATCAGCTTGACCTGAGCGCGACGCTCGACGCATCGGACAAAATGCTTTCAATACTCAAATCTGTTCAGCTTGACTATATCGGAACCGCCACGCTCTGCAAGGCAACCGCGCTTTACGATATGGGCGAGGAAGAGGAAGCAAAAAAATGCTCCTACGCTTTTCTGGACAAATGCGACGTCAAAAAGCCGCCGTATTCCCAGATGACCGACCATCACGTTCTGCTCGCGAGTATGGCGCTCAACGACTATGATTTCAAAGAATATGAATTCCGCAAAAGCCGTATGGAACGCTGTATTGCAGATTCCTCAAAATCGATTCAGTATTTTTTCAAAAAGAACGGAATTGCAGACGCGCTTGATTTGAATTACAGACTGCGCTCATCCGAAAGCTTTGACGAAGCGCTTGAAGCCGAACGCCTGAATCAGCCCGAATTTAAGAACGGCAAACCCATTCCCGAAAGCAAGCGCTCACCGCTGTCTTTTGTTTCGGCGTACGGCGCGCTGTTTGAATATTCGTCACGTCTGGGCGAGCAGGAAAAAGCGCATTATTACGCACGAAAGATTTGCAGGCTTGCAAACGAACAGTTCAAGAGTTACAGAGAGGCAAAGGACTATCTCGACAATGAAGACATCGCTGATTGACATCCGAAAAGACCGTGATACGGCGCTCGCCGAGGCGAGACGCCTTATTGCCGACGGCTCTGTAGTCGCGATTCCCACGGAAACGGTTTACGGACTTGCCGCAAACGCCTTTGACGAAGCGGCTGTCAGAAAGATATTTGAAGCCAAGGGAAGACCCGCGGACAATCCGCTTATTGTTCATATCAGCGAGCTTTCTCAGCTTGCGCCGCTCGTAACGGAAATACCCGAAAAGGTCAGGGTTATGGCTGAAAAATACTGGCCGGGACCGCTGACCATGATAATGAAAAAAAGCTCTGTTATCCCCGACGTCACCTCAGGAGGACTTGACACGGTTGCGGTGAGAATGCCGAAAAGCGAATATGCACGGGCGATTATCTCAGCCTGCGGCGTTCCGCTTGCCGCGCCGAGCGCCAATCTTTCGGGCTCTCCGAGTCCGACCGATGCACAGAGCGTTTTTGACGATATGAACGGACGAATCCCGCTTATCATTGACGGCGGCGAATGCGAAATCGGAGTTGAGTCGACGGTCATAAGCTTTGTCGGCGATACCCCCACCCTGCTGCGTCCCGGCGGAATAACGGTCGGGATGATTGAAAGCACAATCGGCAAAATCAATATTTCCGACGCGGTTCTCAACCGACTGCGTGACGGCGAAACGGCCGCTTCGCCGGGTATGAAATACAAGCATTACGCCCCTAAGGCCAAAATCACAATAGTCAAGGGCGATTTTGAAAAGTTTTATAATTACGTAAAGGACCTCGACTGTTTTGTGCTCTGCTTCGAAGGCGAGGAAGGGCATTTCAATAACGCCGTAACCTACGGCAAGGCGGACGATTCACGGTCCGAGGCGCACCGACTGTTTTCCGCGCTTCGCGAGCTTGACGAAAAGGGCGCGAAAACCGTGTACGCGCGCTGTCCCGAAATAACGGGACTGGGCCTTGCCGTTTATAACCGCCTCATCCGCTCTGCAGGGTTTAATATAATTGAATTATGAGCGAAAACAAATATCCCGAAAGGAAGGCGTTAAGACTTCCCAACTATGACTATTCGCAAAACGGGTGTTATTTTATCACGTTGTTAACAGACCGCAAAAGGTGGCTTTTCGGCACATATAACGTAAGGGCGATTCACGAATCGCCCGTGCGGTTTGCTAAAGATAAATGCATAAACCTCAATGAAAACGGAAAAATCTGTAAAAAGCATATCGGCAATCTTTCAAAAAGATTTCCTGAGGTTGATGTGATTAACTGTATTATTATGCCCAATCACATACATCTGCTTTTAATGATTCATGGAAATCCCATACGGGCGATTCGTGAATCGCCCTTACAGCGCAGTACGCTGTCAAAGATAATCGGATATCTGAAAATGAATATCAGCAAGGAGATACATTCTGCAAATTCAAATTCCGAGAAAATCTGGCATAGGAATTATTATGACAGAGTAATAAGAAATCAACGTGAATTCGAAAACTGCTGGAACTACATTGAATATAACGCATTAAAAGAATACGGAAAAGGTAATCAATAATGAAAATCATCGGAATTACCGGGCAGACGGGCGCGGGCAAATCCACTGTCTGTCAGCTGCTTGAAAAACGCGGATACTATCATCTTGACGCCGACGAGGTCGCCCACGAGGTTGTGGAGAACGATGCCGACGTCTTAGCCGCGCTGTGTGATGCCTTCGGTAATGATATAATCAAAAATGACGGCTCTTTAAGCCGCCCGAAGCTCGCCGCAAGGGCATTTCGCAATAAGCAAACCGCCGAAAAGCTCGACGGCATCTGTTACCCTGCGGTTATAAAGAAGATTAAAAGAATAATTAAACAAAAAGCAAAACAAAACTTCAACGGCGTTTTGATTGACGCGATAGGTCTTTACGAAAGCGGAGCTGATAAGCTCTGCGATTTTACCGTTTTCGTAACCGCCGACCGCGAAAAACGCCTTGAACGGATTATCACCCGAGACGGTATTACCAGAGCGGCCGCCGAAAAGCGCATTGACGCTCAGAAGGATGACGCATACTATAAACAGAAAGCGGACTATACCGTAAAGAACAACAGTCTCAAAACACTTGAAAAGAAAATTTCGGAGATACTCGATAATGAGCAGGCCAAAAAAGAGAAAAAATAAAAAAAGCGGCAGCAAAGCATTTATTTTGCTTCTGATTTCTGCTATAATAATCTGCGCAGTCGGCTTTATCGGTTATAAAGGCTTTGTGCACTATACGCACCCGATAAAATATCAGAATTACGTCGAAAAATATGCCGAGGAATATTCGGTTCCGCGCGATTTGCTGTACGCAACGATACAGGTTGAAAGCGGCTTCGACGAAAACGCCGTTTCAAATGCGGGTGCGATAGGACTGACGCAGATTATGCCCGACACGCTTTCGTGGCTCGAAACCAAAACGGGCGAAAGCTACACCGAGGAGGATTTGAGAAATCCCGAAATCGCGATTAAGTACTGCGCTGTATTTTACTCGATACTGCTTTCAAAATTTGAAAGTGAGGACGCGGCGGTTTGCGCCTACCACGCAGGTATAAACAAGGTCGCGGGCTGGCTTACTAACAGCGAGTATTCAGACGACGGAGTAACGCTCAAAAAAATCCCGTCATCAGTCACCGCACATTATCTGAGCAAAATCAATAATGCCAGAAAAACATATAATTCACTATATAAAGAGGAGTTGTAAACATGAGTAAAGAAAACTCAAAGGCAGAAGAACTCAAGAAGGAGCTTTTCTACGAACCCAAACACGCTGCGGAAATTATTTCAGCCGCAGAGGTTAAGAAGGCGGACAAGTTCTGCGAGGACTACAAGGCTTTCCTCAACGCGTCAAAGACAGAGCGCGAAGCGGTTAAGTATATTGTAGCCAAAGCGGAAAAGCTTGGTTACGTTCCCTTCGACCGCGATAAGAAGTACAAGGCAGGCGACAAGGTTTATTACAATAACCGCGGCAAATCCGTTATTCTTGCAATTATCGGCAAGAAGCCGCTTAAGGACGGCGTAAGACTTTCTGCGGCTCATATCGATTCACCCCGTCTTGACTTAAAGCAGAATCCGCTTTACGAGGATACCGATATGGCTCTGTTCAAGACCCACTACTACGGCGGTATCAAGAAGTATCAGTGGACCGCTATTCCGCTTTCGCTTCACGGCGTGCTCATCAGACGCGACGGCTCGAAGGTTGAGGTCAATATCGGCGAAAAAGAGGGCGAGCCTCAGTTCGTTGTAACCGACCTTCTTCCCCACCTCGGTCAGGAACAGATGAAGCGCACACTTGCCGACGGCGTAAGAGGCGAAGAGCTCAACATCCTTATCGGCTCACGTCCGTTCAATGACGACAAGGCCGGCGAGAAGGTCAAGCTCAACATTATGAAGCTCCTCAACGAGAAGTACGGCATTGTTGAGAGCGACTTCCTCTCGGCAGAGCTTGAAATTGTTCCCGCATTCAAGGCTAACGATATCGGCTTCGACAGAAGCTTCGTCGGCTCCTACGGTCAGGACGACAGAGTTTGCGCATACACCGCGGCTGAGGCTATCTTCGCTCTTAAGAATCCGACCTATACCGCTATCGCAATTCTCACCGACAAGGAGGAAATCGGCTCCGACGGTAACACGGGACTTAATTCCTCATATTTCAAGTATTTTGTTGCCGACCTCGCATGGCAGCAGGGTATCAATTACCACACCGTACTGACCAACACTCAGTGCCTTTCGGCTGACGTAAACGCGGCATTTGACCCGACCTTCCCCGACGTATCCGAAAGAAAGAACGCTTCCTACTGCAACAAGGGCGTTGTTATCACCAAGTACACCGGCAGAGCGGGCAAGGCAGGCACGTCCGACGCTTCGGCTGAGTACATGGGCAAAATCAGAAATATGCTCGACGCCAACAAGGTTGTATGGCAGACGGGCGAACTCGGTAAGGTTGACGCAGGCGGCGGCGGAACAGTCGCAATGTATCTCGCAGCGCTCGACATCGACGTTATCGACCTCGGTGTTCCGGTACTTTCGATGCACGCTCCGTTTGAAATCACCGCGAAGCTCGACGTCTATATGGCATACAGAGCATTCAAAGTATTTATGGAAGAGAAATAATACCGATACAAATAAAAACAGACCTGATAGTTCAGGTCTGTTTTTTATTGAATTGCACCGCAATTCATTTCATTGAGCGAAGCGAAAATTCATGATTTTGCAAAAATCATTTCATGGCGAAGCCAATTCATGAAAAATGAAAACTCGCTAACGCTCGAATGAATTGCCTTACGGCATGAATTGCAACCTTCGGTTGCATTGTGGGGAAGCTTCGCTTCCAAACAATTTAATAATACTTTCGGCGTATATCCTGCTTTACGTAGGGGCGATTCACGAATCGCCCGTTTTTTGTTGACTTATTATTCTCAAAATGATAAAATAAAAGAGCCAACAATATCACAAATGAATATTTTGCAGTAATGTCCGTATGCTATTTTTATCTCTTTTGATAAAAATGCATGCTCTAAATAGCATACCGCTGTGTAGGCGACTATGTTGGATTGTTTGGCGACAGTTGGAGTTATGCGTTTTTTGTGCGTAGCTTCGGCTGCGCACTTTTTATTTGTGTGCAAAAAATAATAAACAAAAGGAGAAAAGATATGGGAATGGTAACAATGAATTGTCCAGGTTGCGGTTCGCCTGTTGAACTGGATGACAGCAGAGAGTTTGGCTTTTGTACTTATTGCGGAGCAAAAGTGATGGTTGACAGAATGATTGTCGAGCATAAGGGAAGCGTAAAAATCGACAACTCGGAATTTGTTCAAAAGAATCTGCAAAATGCAAGACGAGCTCTGAGCAAAGAGGATTGGGAAGAAGTAGAAAAATACTACAATATTGTTGAACAAAACGCTCCTCACAATATGGAAGCCGTATTTTTCAGCGCTTACGGAAAAGCTCTTCTGTCTTTAACAGATACAGACTATTTTAAAAGAGAACAGAAGTTCAAAGTGCTGAATAATTCTATTTCTGTTTTGAACGACTACTTTGAGGAAACGGATGAAAACAAAGAGGAAGTGTTGAAAAGAATTGCTGAGTATGTTGATAAATTACAAGAAACGGAATTTGTCTATAATCGTCAAAATCTTAATTTGGGTGGAGCACTTAATTCGATTTCAAATGCAGTAGGGACAAAAGGCTGGTGTGAATTGTTGATTCGTTCAACAAAAACAGCTTTTATGAACGAATTGAAACAAATATTAGAAAAACATAACGAGTATTATATAAAAGAAATGATAAAAAAAGATGAAGCATTTTTAGCTTATCAAGAAGAAATTAAAAAGAACCAAAAAGACGAAAAAACAACTAAAGTTAGAAGTGTATTTCGTTCAATAGGTTTCATTCTTTTAGTTGCTTCATTGATATACATAGGTATATTTATTATAATGAAAAATGAAATGTACTTTAACGATTGGTTTTATACACTTTTAGTTTCTTTAGGAGTACTAGTGGCTATTATAGCTATTATTATCATTGTTTCATTTAAAAAGAAATGATAAAAACTATATCATATCGTTGAAAGACAAAAACACAAGGGCTGCTGAGGATATGCCGTATAAAGATAAATATTAATAGCCTACAGTTACCTTTATACAAAACACAAAAAACAGGACACGGTTTCGTGTCCTGTTTTTTTAATTGATTGTTTGTCTTATTCCGTTTTGTTTTCTTTTTTAACGGCAACGCTTCTCAAAATTATCAGCAGCACCGTAACCGCCGCGGCAACAGCCGCCGCTATAAGCAACGCCGTCAGTATGCCGTTAATAAAGCCCGAAGCTACGCCGTAAAGCGAAGCATTCTCAACGTTTATCCGCGAGCCCAGCTTCATAATAAGCGCAATTGCGGGGCCTACCGCGAGCATAAGCGTTGCGCCGCTTGTCGCGTAGATATAATAGCGAAGATAATTCTTTGCCTTCGCAAAGAACATGCGGATTTCGACAAGCGAAAGAAGTGCAAATATTGCAAGTCCGATAAGCGCCCATTTGAACAGCGGCATATATCGGCGCATTATATTGAATGCATTTTTGAAATACGAGGATTTATACATACTCGTATATGCCCTGAATATATCGCACATTTCGTTGCTCATATTCTGAAGGTTGTCTTTAAGATTGTTATCAAGTATGAAACCCTTTTCCTCAGCGTAAACCGTAAGCGCGTCAAAAAGCTTTGAGTTAAGCTCACTGAGGTCGGTTTCGGTTTCGTTCCCGTTATACAGATCTCGGATACTCTCCTCGGTATGGTCGTTAATCATTTCCTCGGTTACAACCGTTTCAAAAACGCCGTCAAAGAAGTCAGCGTCAACGTTACACGCGCTGCCGTAGGAAACAAATTCATCCTTAAGCTCCTGCCAGATGGCTTTGGAGTAACCCGAGGTTTCCGAGAGCCGCGATACATACCCTGCGTTGAGCAGTGTAACCTTCGTTACGCAAAGCACACCGATAAGCGTCAGCGCAAGTGCAAGCAGAAACGCCAGTACGGTACAGATTACGGAGCGGAATCTTTTTTTGCCTTTATTCATTCGCTTCCACCTCCGCCGTTTCATACATATTTACCTGCGGTCCGGAAACAAATTCACAAAGCGTGAAATATCTCAGCGGTGTGGATGCAAGCGTGTTAATCGGCCAGCAGGTGTAAAGCAGCAGAATCTCCTTGTCGCCGTAAAGCTCGGGGAAATAGTCGTCTGCGTGATTTGGCTTGCTGGTATCGACAATCTTCGTCCCGTAAACCCTGTAAACAAACGAACCGTAGTTCGTCTCGAGATGTACAAGGTCGCCCACCTGAGCGTCAGGCAGGGTGTGGAAATAAGTATTATTGTGAGCCGCGACCAGAACGCCCGTTCCGCAACCGGGAATATGGCTGGAAATCGACATACAGGCGCCGTTTTTAAGAAGCTCCTTGCTGTCGCCGAAAATCAGGTCGCAGTCTATGTCTGTGTTATCAACCTTTATGGTGCCGAAAATCTTTCCCCATGTCGGGTATTCGAAATCGTCGCAGGTCAGAAGACCGCTGTGAACACCGGTTGCGCCGTTGAAAATACTGTTCGTCCCTGCTTCGTCAACGGCGGAAGAAGCGTTTGCATTGGAAAACGCAAGCTTATAAACCGAAACCAGGGGGTCGAGAACCGGAGTAAGACATACGAAGAACAGTATGTATCCGATAAGCAAAAAAACTATCGGAAGAATTATAAAATTCCCCCGATAGCTCTTCTTACTCCGATTTAATTCGGAATTAGTCCTCATCGTCCTTGCGGAACTTTCTGACTGCTACGCCTGCTGCTGCAAGAACTGCAACTGCTGCTACGCCGCAAGCTGCTGCTGCGGTATAGTCTGCGCCGGTCTTTGCAAGTCCGGTTCTGACGATTTCAAGAGGTAACTCAGCAACTGTGGCGCCTGCGGCGTCCTTAATGATGAGCTTACTTGCGCTCTTGAGGTCATCAGTGTCAGCGATGTGGCCGTCAGTAGAAACAGTGTAACCGAGAACTGCCAATGCTCTTGAAGCAAAGTTGATCAGGTCGTTGGTTGCGTTCTGCTTCTTAATGTCAGCAATCTTAACAAGCTTCTTGGACTGGCAGTACTTAAGAGCTTCGCCGAGGATACCCATAATTTCGTTGTACTGAGCATCAGTAACGTCAACGGAATCAGCAGCAAAGATGTTGTTAAGTGCAGTAAAGAAGTCGTTGCCGACAGTGATTGTTACGCCGTCAACTACATAAGCTGTTTTCATGTAGTCGATAATCTTCTTCTCATTGTCGTTAATTCCGGCAGCTGCTGCAGGAATCATGGTAACTACAAGAAGGACAGCTACAACCATGAGGCATGCCAATTTTTTCATGTTAGGAACTCTCCCTTTGAAAGATTTTTCAACCTTTGAGCAGTGATAGCTATGATACTCAAAGCTGAACAGAGTTATTATAGCACACTGTTTTTGATTTGTAAACAATTATTTTGTTTTTGCCAATTATATACAAAATTGTATATTAAATACCGCCCGCTCTTGGGCAGGCGGTATTATTTATTGAACTATTCGATTACAGCTCTGCGAAATACTTGATGGTTCTTACCATCTGTGAAGTGTAGCTGTTCTCGTTGTCGTACCAGGAAACTACCTGAACCTCATAGAGGTCGTCGGCGATCTTTGAAACCATAGTCTGAGTAGCGTCAAAGAGTGAACCGAACTTCATGCCGATAACGTCGGATGAAACGATGGGCTCCTCATTGTAGCCGAAGCTCTCGGAAGCAGCTGCCTTCATAGCGGCGTTGATGCCTTCCTTGGTTACGTCTGCGCCCTTAACAACAGCTGTAAGGATTGTGGTTGAACCTGTCGGAACGGGAACTCTCTGAGCGGAGCCGATAAGCTTGCCGTTGAGCTCGGGGATAACAAGACCGATTGCCTTTGCAGCGCCTGTTGAGTTGGGAACGATGTTGGCAGCGCCTGCTCTTGCTCTTCTCATGTCGCCCTTTCTGTGAGGACCGTCGAGGATCATCTGGTCGCCTGTGTAAGCGTGGATGGTCGACATAATGCCCGACTGAATGGGAGCGTAGTCGTTAAGAGCCTTAGCCATGGGTGCAAGGCAGTTTGTGGTGCAGGAAGCAGCTGAAATGATCTGATCGTCAGCTGTAAGGGTCTTCTCGTTAACCGAATAAACGATAGTCTTGAGGTCATTGCCTGCGGGAGCGGAAATAACAACCTTCTTTGCGCCTGCAGTAATATGAGCCATTGACTTTTCCTTTGAGCAATAGAAGCCTGTGCACTCAAGAACTACGTCAACGCCGATTTCGCCCCAGGGAAGCTCAGCTGCGTTAGCAACTGCATAAATCTTAAGGGTCTTGCCGTCAACTGTGATTGTGCCTGCCTCGTCGTCAGCAGAAACGGTGTGAAGATTCTCACCGATCTTGCCGCAGTAACCGCCCTGAGCGGTATCGTACTTAAGAAGATTTGCGAGCATTGAGGGCTTGGTAAGGTCGTTGATAGCAACTACCTCGTAGCCTTCTGCGCCGAACATCTGTCTGAACGCGAGTCTGCCGATGCGGCCGAAGCCGTTGATTGCAACTTTAACTGACATGGAAATTACCTCCAAAAATTGAATTACATTTTAATGCGCTTATATTCTATAACTAAATAATAAAATATGCAAGTTATTTTCACGCCGTTGTGAAATTTTTGTCAAACTGACTAAAAACTGCGTTTCTATAAATGAAAAGGATATACTATTTACAAATAACAATAATAACGGGCGGGTAAAATGACACAAAACGAATTGTTAAGCTTAATCGAAAAAGCGGAAAACGACTATAAAGCACGGGGAAACTCCGAAAGCGCCAGAGAAGCGCTTCAGTCGGTGTTTTCGGACTGCTTTTCAAAAGCAGAGTCCGGCGAAGGCTGTACTGCGCCGCTTGAACGCGCGTACCGCCTGCTGCGGCGCGTTGAGAACAACTCAGCCGTCGCGGAGGACTTCGGCTACCGCTATGATATAGGCTTTGTCTTAGAAGGTCTGACTGTGTGTGCCGAGATAATGTCCCATCAGTCTGGCAGGCGCTTCACCCTTGAGCGTGATTTTGAAAGTGCGTTTGTGAATATCGAGCTTAAAAGTCTGTGCAAAGCACTGCTTAATCTGTTTGCAAACGCCGTTAAATATTCCGACGGTAACGAAATCGGCGTTAAGATGGGTCTTTTTGACGGCTTCGTTGTCGTTACTGTCACCAACGAAGGTCATTTTGACGCCGCGGACTTTCAGAACGCGCTGGGCGGCAACGGCTCGCTCGGTTTTGTCGGGCGGGTGTTAAGGCTTAACGGAGGCTCGGTCGTTATGACCGACGGCGGCACAGTTTCGCTCGCTTTTAAAATACCGCTGTGCAAAAAAGAGCTGCCCGTAATTCTCCCGTTTGCGATCGAAGATCTGCTGTACGACCGCACATCTCCCGTTTATGTCGCTTTTTGCGCTCACTGATTGACAAAGGACTATTTTTAATTCATAATAGTGGGTAACAAATATAAGAGGTTGCGTATGAAAACTTGGATCAAAACAATTCTCATTCTGTTTGTAATTACTGTTTTCAGTGTGGTGACAATTATGACGGTAAAGTATATTGACGACATAACAACTCTGCCCGACGGTTTCACGGTTACCGCCCATTCGGGCAGCGAAGGTACGCCCGACAACTCTATGGAATTTCTGAAAAAAGCCATCGAGCTGAATGTTCCGGTGCTTGAAATTGACGTAACCTTCCGCCGTGACGGTACGCCTGTTGTAATACATAAGGACGTTGCGGGCGACAGCGAAGGTATGCTGTTCGACGACGCAATCAGATACATAAGCGAAAACTCGGAAACGGTAAGAGTTAACCTCGACTTAAAAAGCGTGGCAAATCTGCCGGCCGTAATCGAAATTCTCGACAATTACGGTATTCGCGAACGCTGCTTTTATACCGGCGTGGAGCTGCGCTTCGTTGACGCGGTCAGAAGCGACGGCAGACTCCCCTATTATCTCAATTACAGTTTCAATAAGTTCAAACGCAAAAACAGAAAAGAGCATGAGCGCATTCTCGCCGTTGTCAAGGACAGCGGAGCTATAGGTCTTAACTGCAATCAGAAGCTTGCAAACCGCAATCTGGTCGCTATGTTCCACGAAAACGGCCTGCTCGTTTCCTACTGGACGGCTAACAGCGAAAAGGATATGAAAAAGCTGCTGCTTATCGCGCCCGACAACATTACCACCCGCAATCCCGTAATGCTGACGGAAATGATTGATAAAAAGAATTAAACAAATCGGAGCTTGTCGAGACAATTGCAGAGACGACCATCGGTCGGTTCGTTAAAAAGAAACGGACG
>JAEEUJ010000027.1 GCA_016290515.1 Clostridiaceae bacterium | reverse complement strand
GCTGTTTTTTTATATCACACTTCTGTTGTTTCGTTTTCTTCGGCGACATCTTCGATGTTCAACTCAAACGTTTCAAGCATTTCACTTTCGTCATAATCTCCGAGATATTCGTCAAGACGTTCTGAAAAGCTCGTGCGCTGCGATTCCTCAACGGTTATATCGAGAGGTTCGGGTGCATTCAGCTTTTTCCATTTGTCCGCTTTGTTGAAACGGCGTTTAAGAATTATGAATACTGTACAGATAATAATTGTAACAATAGAAATAAATGCTCCGACTATCAGCCCGTTTGAACGGTATGCGAGCGTCAGCGTGTGTTCGCCTTCGCTTATCGGGAAAGCGAGGAAGGACTCCGAAACGCAGTTGAGGCTGCCTGACGGAAGTCTCTGACCGTCAATATATACGTCCCAGCTCTTGTCAAACGGAATGGTGGTAAATACAATATCGTCCTTTTGCGCGGTAATCGTTCCCGAAAGAGTTGTGTCGTTATACTTATCTATCTTGAATTCTCCCGCTTTAAGCTTTTCGTAGCCCTCTCTGAACTTGCTTTCGTTGACTGTATATGCCGAGAAGTCGAGATTTCCGTAATTCGAATCCGACTTTATTTCGATGTCAACGAACAGCGTTTCTCCGCCGTTTGCAACGCCCAAATCGTAAACATACGGCTCGTCGAGTGACTGAAGCGAGGTAGATGTCATAAGTGAGTTCACTATTACGCTTGCGGCGTTTTTGCAGTTGAAATAAACATATACGTTTCCGATTTCGGCAGGGGTAATCTCAAAGCATACGCTGCCTGCCTGATTGTCGGTAATCTTGGAATAGCGGAACTCGCCGTTTTCGTATTCGTTAGTGTAGAAATCGTTGATATTACTGTAGGTTGCATTGTCTATTTCAAGCCTTTCAAACACGCCGTCAACGCCGCTCGTCATCCTGAAAAGTTCGGACTGAGCCATGAAAGGATTTGAATACGCGTAAGCGTCATACAGAAGCACCTCGGAATTTGCAGCATAGGCCACGGGAAGAGGATAATTGTTTTCGTAAGCGGTGAACTGGTCGTTGGAATACAGCTGAGTATAGTATGCGTTGGTCATATCTTCTCCGTTTTTGTCAACGAGATATTTAAGACCGAACATAGTATTATAAACGGGCGTCTGCTTTTTATAGGTGTAACTGTTGATATAGTTTCCGAACAGACCGAGCTTCTGCTGAACGTTGGAAACCTTTTCGTATGCCATGGACGAGAAAACGGAAACTCCGTTGTAATCGTACCAGCTTGGATCCATTCTTGTGCGAAGCTCCGTCAGCTCCATACGGTAAAAGCCGTTATTTTCACGCTCGTCAAGCTGAGCTTTAATTCCTTTGAAAGCGTCGTAATCAATAGTGTAATTTGTCTTTGACTGATTCATTGAATAATTCGGCGTAGTAGCTACGGCTACCTCAGACGAGAGGAGCGCGACGAGCAGAACACATACCGCAAGTGTTTCGGGTTTAAGCTTCTTGAAAAGCCAGAGCACAACGACGTATGCAACCAAAAACGCAACGCTGATTAAAAGTACCTTGTCATCAACGTTCTTTGACGTAATCTTCTCAACAAGTATAACGAAGAATATCATTCCTATGCCTACGGTAAGAAAATCGCGAGACTTGAATTCATCTATATTCTGTAACGCCCTGTATGCCATAGTCAGCAGCAAGAAGCAGTACATAAATGAAAAGCGGTAGGGCAGGTCATTAGGAAAATGAAAACCATGCCAGACGTAGTTTAAGAAGTTTATATTGAAGCTGAAATACAGCAAAGTGAGTAAGAGAATGTTTATAACCTTTTCTTTTATGCTAATCTTTTTTGAATAGAGATAAAGCACGCAGAGAATCAGAGTAAATATACCGCAGTAAACGTTGGGCAAAACGTCGTCGCCGCTGCTTCTTATAGTGGCTTCGGTGCCGGAGAGATGGTTGGCAAAGAAATCAAAGGCGGTAAAGTATTTGATAAGTGAGGCGGGATGTGTGCCGCCCGTTGCCGAAGCCTTGGGCAGTATTGTGATAAGCGGGAATATCACTACCGCTACAAGCAGCGCTGCTGTAATTGAAGCAACGGCAAACTTAAATGCACTTGAAACAAAAAGTGAGTTTGACAGCTTTTTGAAAATGTTTTTTGTTTCGAGATTACTGTCAAATTTCTTGGTCAGGTGATAGTTTGCAAAGTAGCAGGCAAAGAAATAGAAAAACGAGAAAATGCAAATCATATATGCCATATAGTAATTTGCAAATATCATTACAGCAAGGCTGATGCAGTAAAGCGATGCCTTGCCTTTTTTTATTAATGTTTCTATTCCGAGTATGATTATCGGGAAGAGCACCATCGCGTCAATCCACATTACATTCCAGTAATACGCTATAAAGTAGCCGCAGAAGGCGTACAGAACGCCGAATCCCGATATAACGAGAGAATTGGTACCGACTGACTTTTTAAGGTAGTACGAAAAGCTTACAGCCGACAGTATGGCCTTAAGCATCATCAGTACGGCAATTGCTTCGGTAATGTTTTTATGTCCGAACAATACAACTATAAATGACAGCGGGCTGGAGAGGTAATTGAAGAAGTTGCCCAGGAAGGTCATGCCCAGCCCCGAATTCCAGGAGTACACAAGCGACGAACCGCTTGTCAGACGGTCGTAAAGCTCTGCAAAGAGCGGGCCGTACTGATGGTAAAGGTCCATTCTCAGCACAGTCATATCGCCGTAGGGTACAAGGTCGTAGCAGAACGCCACGAGCTGGGTTATCAGAAATGCGATAACACCCGACAGCATTATATACTTATTCTCATTATAAAAGCGGGTAAATCCGCTTCCTTTTTTCAGCGAGTTGTTGTCAGACATTTATATATCTCCCGTATTTTAAATCCTATAAAGTTTATCATAAAACGGAGTTTCTTTCAAGTCGTTAAGTAATATTTTAGGACAAGTCGAAATATATATTCACAGAGGTGAAAAAATGAATACGTTAAACAAAACTGGGTTAGGCGAGGTACTCACGCTTTTCCCCCTGAAAATTAAAAATCTTTTCTTTTCGTTGAACGAAGAAACAAGGCAATCCATAAGGGAAATAAGGTTGCGATGCAATAAGCCGATAGTTGTGGTAACAAAGAGCGGAAGCTCGTTTCTGGCGGTTAATTCAAGGCTTACTTATATTCTGAGCGAAGCCCTTCCGACTGTTACGGCAGACGAATTATCGGAGGTCGTCAAACGCGCCTGCGATTACTCGGTTTACTCGCATCAGGAGGATATGAAAAGCGGCTTTATAACCGTAAAAGGCGGCAGTCGCATAGGAGTTTGTGCGAGCGCCGTGTTTGACGGCGATAAGCTTGTAAGCGTAAGGGACGTCAGCTCACTTAATATAAGAATTGCAGGCGAGTACTTAGGATGTGCCGATGAAGCGGTTAAAAGCCTGTTTTACAGCCGCGCAAGTAATGTTATAGTAGCCGGTCCGCCAATGTGCGGTAAGACTACGTTTATCAGGGATCTTGTACGTCAGCTGTCAAACGGCAACACGGGCAGATACTATAAATGTGTGCTGGCCGACGAAAGAAACGAGATAGCTGCAGTCTGTGATGGAAAATACAGCCTCGACGTCGGCGTTAACACCGACGTGCTGACGGGTTATACGAAAAAGGATGCCGTTGATATAGCGCTTCGGACTCTTTCGCCCGATATTGTGTTCTGCGATGAGATCTCAGAGGCTTCGGAAGCCCGTCAGATAATCAACGGGATAATGAGCGGCAGTGCTTTTGTGGTTTCGGCTCACCTTAATTCAGCCGAAGAGCTTTACCTGCGTCCGGTATGCAAGCTGCTTGTTGATTCGGGAGTATTTGATTATGCGGTATTTCTGGGCACCGGTGACAGCGTAGGAAAGATAGTAAGAATAATTAACCTTAAGGAAAAATACAATGAAGGCAGCAGGTTTGTCCGTTTTGGCAATAACGGTAATACTGACGGCGAATTACTTAGGCAGGTCAATTAGCATGCGGATAAAAAGCTTAGAGGATTTTTCGCTTCTTATTCGTTCTGTTAAAACATATATCGGGTTTTCTAAAATGCCGATTACACAGATTATGAGAAAGCTTGAAAATGAGCAGAACTTTTCAAGTCTGGGATTTTTGCCGTCTCTTAATGAAAAGCTTGATAACGGCATGGACTTCTATGAAGCGTGGTGCGAGAGCCTGAGTGAAATCGGAATCAATCCCGCTGATACGGAGCTTTTACAGGCGTTCGCAGAAAGCCTGGGCGGCAGCGACGTCAACGGTCAGCTTGAAAACTGTGATATGTTCCTGAGTCTCATTGAGACAAGACTTGAATCCCTTCGTCCGAAAGCCGAAACCCGAATTAAGGTATGCAATTCATTAGGCGTTCTTCTGGCGGGACTTGCCGTCATTATACTGATTTAACACGGAGGAAATATGGATATCGCTTTTTTGTTGAAAATAGCGGGAATAGGACTTATTGTTGCCGTTCTCAATTCCGTGCTCTCAAAATCGGGCAGGGAGGAATACGCGATGCTTACCGTTATTGCGGGAGTGGCGGTGATACTGTTTATGCTCGTTCCGCAAATCTCAGAACTTATTTCAACTGTTCGTTCGTCGTTTGATTTGTAATGATAAAACCGTTTGTTACCGCGCTTCTGGGCGTTATGGTGATTGTAATAATAAAAGCCGTAAGACCCGAAATCGCTTTAAGCGCAAGGCTTTGCACGGTTGGAGTGTTATTCTTATTCGCAGTATCGGGTACTGAGGCAATGACCGATTATATAAACTCGTTTTTCGGCGTTTCAGGAATCGACACTTCTTATTTCAAGCTTGCTCTCAAGGTGACGGGAATATGCGTTATTACACAGATTACCTCCGATACTTGCCGCGACTGTGCTGAAACTGCACTTGCGACTACGGTTGAGCTGGTCGGGAAATTTCTTATTCTGACTATGTCTTTACCGATAGTGAAATCACTGCTTGAAATCAGCATAGGACTGATAAAATGAAAAAGTTTGTTATCGCAACGTTAATAGCTTTAATAATTGTTTTGTCTTTCACGGTAATTTCGTTTGCAGAATCAACAGGCGAAGAATACAAAGATATATATGAAGCGGCGCAATCGGCGACAGAGGAGCTTCTTGATGAGGCAGGAATTGACGGAGTAGATTATTCAGAACTCATTTCGCTAAGTCCTGCAAGGTTGTTTGAGATAATAAAGCAGCTTTTCGTCGGAAAGTCACATACGCCGCTAAGAACAGCCGCAGGAGTAATTGCGATACTTATAGCGTTCAGTGTGATTAATTCCTTTAATACGGGGCGGCTGGGAGATGAAGACTACTATTCGTTTATTGAAAACGCACTTATAGTTTTTGCTGTAATTGTTCCGCTTTCCGACAGCCTCAGCTTGGCGGCGGGAGCTATAGTCAGCGCTTCGAATTTTATGTTCAGCTTTATTCCTGTTTTTACGGCTCTTGTAAGTGCGTCTGGTAAGCCCGCGTCTTCGTTTCTCTACAGCGCGTCTTTGCTCTCATTTGCAAGTCTTTGCGACGGGTTTTGCTCAAAAATAGTTTTGCCGTCCGTCGGCGTAATAACTTCACTGAATGTCTTTTCGGCGCTTGATTCAAATATCAGAATATCAAGAGTTACCTCGGTAATTAAAAAGATACTGACGGTCACGTTGTCAATAAGCGCATCATTGTTTGTCGGGTTGACAAATCTTAAGGCAACACTTGCAGGCAGCGCCGACTCGCTTGCCTTAAAGGGCATCAGAACTGCGGCGGGTGCATTTATACCCGTGATCGGAAGCGCGTTGGGCGACGCGATGAATTCGGCGCTAGGAGCGATGGGACTTATAAGAAGTACGCTCGGGGTATTCGGCATTATCGCGCTTGTTCTCACATTTGTGCCGTGTGCGGTTGAGCTTGTAATCTGGTATTTCGCACTGACGGTTTGCTCGCTCGTTGCGTCTGCTGTCGGACAAAAGGGAAGCAGCGAGATATTGGAAAGCATACTCGGCTGTATATCAATAGTTAATACAGTCCTTGTGCTTTGTGCGCTTGTATTCGTGCTGACAACGGGACACTTGTTGAGAGGTTAAAATGGATGAAGTTAAAAAATGGGCAATAAACCTAACTGTAATACTGCTTGCAGGCGCGGTTATGAAATTCATAATGCCGTCAGGAAACGTTTCCAAAAGTGCAAAAACGGTTTTATCACTTACCGTACTTGCGGTTATGCTGTCGTTTTCATTCGGTTCTGAAGGGATTGATTGGGATTTCTCCGAATTTGAATTTGAGAATGTCGCGTTTGAAACCGACCCTTATACTCAGGCGGTTGAAAAAGCCATAACGGATATGCTTGACTCAAAGGGAATTGAATATGATTACATAAAAGTTAACGGCAGTATGGGCGATGACGGAGTTTATGTTATCGAATCCGTTGAAATATCTGCTCAACCCGATAATCTGCAAATAATCCTGTCAACACTTGAATCCGAATTGGGAATTGAAAGGGAAGTGTTTTACATAAATGGGAATCAGTATTAAAACTCTTTTTGAAAAAATACCGAAAAGTAATCGTAAGCTCATCTTGCTGATAGCGGCAGGGATTGTTGCAGTGTTGCTGATTGCGGCTTCCGAGCTGGGCGAAAAAGGTGTAGCAACGAAAACTACTGAAGCAGATGATTCTCAGCTTGACAGTGTTTACGAAAAAGAGCTTGAAAAACGCCTTGAAGAAATCGTGTCGCAGATTGATATGGTAGGAAGCGTCAGCGTGATGGTCAAGACTGCGTCGGGCGAGAAAAACGAATACGCGGTCAATGACAGTGTGAATTACGGTGCTCAGGGCGACCGAAAAGCCGAAAATGAGTACGTGATCGTCAAAGAGCAGAACAGTCAGTCGGGTATGCTCATTAAACGGGATTATCCCGAGATTCAGGGTGTTATGATTGTCTGTGAGGGCGGAGATATAAGCAAGGTAAAAAACGAGGTTACAAACGCAGTTTGTGCGCTTCTCGGCATCAGCGCAAACAACGTTTCGGTTACAAAAATGAAATCAGGAAAGGACTAATGATATGAGTTTTTCAATTAAGAGAAAGCAGCTTGTTTTTGCGGGACTGGTGCTGTCGCTTGCGGCGGCGCTTTATGTGAACTGGTATTACACGCGGCCGGTTACCGATGCGCCCTCGGTCGAGGCGACTACCCAGGCTCAGGAACAGCGAAATCTCGGCGACGCGCAATTCGTAAGCGCTACGCCTCAGGACGATTATTTTCAAAAGGCTCAGCTTAACCGATCGAAGGCGCAGGACGAGGCGAAGCAAACACTGGAGGATATAATAAAGAGCAATGACGCCGACACCGAGAGTAAGCAGTCAGCAGAGAAGGCGCTTGAGGAACTTGAAAACAATATAGTCGTTCAGACTGAAATTGAGAGCTTTATTAAGGCGAAAAGCGGAGGAGAGGTGCTCGTAAGTCTCGGGAACACCGCCGAAGTGATTTTGCAAAAAGGTACGTTAAATGACGAGCTTTGTCTGCAGATAACGGATATAATTACACGAAAAACGAATATTATTTCAGAAAAAATTACAATCATTGAAGCAAAATAGTTGTTAAAATCAAAAATGTGTGATATATTATATTTAATATGATTTTATATAACTATGTAAATGATTTTTGCGAACCTAATGAATTGAATGAAATTCTAAAGGCATCAGGCTCTCTGCATTAATCGGAGAGCCTTATTTTATCGGAGGACGCACAATGACAAGGACGCAGGAAAGAGAACAGGCATTTATAATGATTTTTGAAAAGGAGTTTAATACCGAGGTCGGTATTGACGAGCTTTTCTCATATGCTTACGAGACCGAAAGCTTTGAGCAGTCTCTGTTTACGGAGAGTCTTGTCAAGACTGCTTTTGAAAAGCTTGACGAAATTGACGCCCTGATTGAAAAATACTCAATAGGTTGGAAGAAGGCAAGACTGCCCAAGGTCACTCTCGCAATATTAAGACTTGCCTTTTGTGAAATAATGTGTGTTGATTCCGTTCCCGAGAGCGTTACCGTCAATGAAGCCGTTGAACTTGCAAAGAAATATGCCACAGAGCAGGATGCTTCGTTTATCAACGGAATACTCGGCACTTATTTAAGAGAAGCAAAAGCCGATGAGTAAATATCTCGGCATTGATACAAGCAACTATACCACATCGGTTGCGGTTTATGACAGCGATACAGATTGCTTCGTTAATGAAAAAAAGCTTCTGCCTGTCAAAAGCGGCGAAAAGGGTTTAAGGCAGTCGGATGCGGTGTTTCACCATACCGTTCAGCTGCCCGAGCTTTTTGACAGAATTGATTTTGCGGGTATAGGCAAAGTTGATGCCATAGGTGTTTCGGTTTCCCCGACTACGCAGGACGGCTCGTATATGCCGTGCTTTTTAAGCGGAGTTTCAGTTGCAACAGCGCTCGCCGACACTCTCGGTGTACCGTTGTATAAGCTTTCACATCAGCAGGGACATTTAGCTGCTGTTCTTGCTTCCTCCGCAAATGAAAAGCTTCTGAAAGAAAGCTTTATTGCGTTTCATCTTTCGGGCGGGACAACCGATGCACTTCTCGTAAAGCCTGATAGTGATAGACTTATTGATATTTCTCTTGTTGCACATTCGCTCGATCTAAAAGCCGGACAGGCCGTTGACAGAACGGGGCTCATGCTCGGGCTTGATTTTCCTTGCGGCGCAGAGCTTGACAGACTCGCACAAAAATCCGTGAAGGAATATAAAATCAAACCTTCCATGAAGGGCGTCGACTGCTCGCTGTCGGGAATTGAAAATAAGTGCAGGGCAATGCTTGACAGCGGTGAAGCGAAAGAAGATATAGCAAAGTTCTGCATTTCGTATATTGCTTCGAGTATCGGGGCGATGCTCGTTGAACTGAAAAAGCAACACGGAGATTTGCCCGTCGTTTTCTGCGGCGGCGTCAGCTCAAATACAATGCTTCAGAGAATTTTTAAGGATAAGTATAACGCTGTATTCTCAACGCCCGAATATTCGACTGACAATGCGGCTGGTATAGCTTATCTTGCATATATGATGAACAGTAAGGATTATCGAAATGATTGATGCCAGACCGGTTGTATATACCGTCTCACAACTTAACAGGTATATTAAATCGATGTTTGACAACGACTTTAATATGCAGACGGTTTTTCTTGAGGGTGAGATATCAAATTTCACCAATCACCGTTCGGGACATCTGTATTTTACACTCAAGGACGAACAGGCTGTTATAAAGGCGGTAATGTTCAAGTCTTCGGCAATCAGACTGAAGTTCGCACCTGCCGACAGTATGAAGGTTATCGTCAGAGGCCGTATATCCGTATATGAGGCAAGCGGTCAGTATCAGGTGTACGTTGACGATATGCAGCCTCAGGGTATAGGCGAGCTTGCGCTTGCGTTTGAGCAGCTTAAGGAAAAGCTCGGCAACGAGGGCCTGTTTGACAGGGAGCATAAAAAAGCGATACCGCGCTATCCGGAAAGGGTCGGCGTTATAACGTCGCCTACCGGCGCAGCACTGCAGGATATACTCAATATTCTGAACCGCCGTTTTAAGTATTCAGAGGTGGTTTTCTGTCCCGCGCTTGTTCAGGGCGAGGGCTCGGCGCAGTCCCTGATTGAAGCATTAAGGCTTTTTAATGAGAAAAAGGCCGCCGACGTTATAATTATCGGCAGGGGCGGCGGTTCAATCGAAGACTTATGGTCATTCAACGACGAAGCGCTTGCCAGGGAGATTTATAAAAGCGACATTCCGGTCATTTCGGCTGTCGGACATGAAACAGATTTTACAATCTGTGATTTTGTCGCGGATTTAAGAGCCGAAACACCTTCGGCTGCGGCTGAGTATGCGGTGCCAAAATATGAAGAGCAGGCCGTTTATCTTGACAAGCTGAAAAAAGAATTGCTCGGCAATATAAGATACATTCTCGAAAGCGAAAACAACCGGTTAAACGCGCTTGTTAATTCCGATGCTCTTAAAAACCCGATAAGGTCTGTTGAACTAAAGCGCATACTGCTTGACTCGCTTTCGGACAGACTTAATAAGCAGGAGTCGACCATACTTTCAACAAAGCGTCTGGAGCTTGCAGGCTGTGCATCAAAACTCAACGCGCTAAGTCCTCTTAACGTGCTTTCACGCGGGTACAGCGTGGCATATAAGGACGGTAAGGTTATAAAAGAGAAAAAGGATATAAATATAAATGACGAGCTTACCTTGAAGCTCTCTGACGGCGAAGCGCTCTGCGCGGTAAAGGAGATAAGATAATGGAACTGACGTATGAACAGGCTGTAAAAAAGCTTGAGGAGATAGTTGATAAGCTTGAAAGCTCAGAGGTTACACTCGAGGAGTCAATAGCTTTATTTGAAGAGGGCACAAAGCTTGCGGAGCTTTGCAACGCTAAGCTTAATACGGCTGAGCAGAAGTTTACAAAGCTCGTAAACGACGCCGCCTCTCAGGAGTGATAACGTGAACAGAGAATATACATTAGGCGAATACGTTGAGATTATCAACAAAGCGCTCAGCGACAGACTGTACGACGTTAAGGAAGGTCAGCTGGTTGTTGATGCAATGCGTTATGCGGTTGAAAACGGCGGCAAGAGAATACGTCCCGTTCTGACTCTTGAATTCTGCCGTGTTTGCGGCGGTGAAATTGAAAACGCGCTGAATTTTGCATGTGCGCTTGAAATGATACACACCTATTCGCTCATACACGACGATTTACCCTGTATGGATAACGACGATTACCGCCGCGGCAAGCCTTCCTGCCATAAGCAGTTTGGCGAGGAATATGCACTTCTTGCAGGTGACGGATTGCTGACACTTGCTTTTGAAACTGCGCTTGCTGACGGTAACTCTGTCAGCGCTGAAAACAAGGTAAAGGCTGCGCGACTTCTCGCAAGACTTGCGGGCGTTGCAGGTATGGTCGGCGGTCAGGTGCTTGACTTACAGTCTGAGGGTACGGAAGCATCGCTTGAAAAACTCTCGGGTATAGATGAGCTTAAGACCGGTGCGCTTATAAAGGCTGCCTGCCTGCTTGGCTGTTATGCGGCGGGTAAAACGGACTCGGACACTCTCGCAAAGGCGGAAACCTATGCTGAGTGCGTCGGTCACGCGTTTCAGATAGTTGACGATATACTTGACGTTACATCCGACAGTGAAACTCTCGGAAAACCCGTCGGCAGCGACGTTAAAAACGACAAGATTACCTACGTTTCGCTTATGGGCGTTGAGAACGCTCAGACGGAGGTCGACCGACTTACCGAAAAGGCTGTCGGCGCGCTTGTCGGATTTGATGAGAATACAGATTTCCTTAAGGAGTTAGCCTATAATCTGGCTCACAGAAAGAAATAATCATGAAGTATCTTGATAAAATCAGCTCTCCTGCTGATGTCAAAAAACTTGATAACAAAGAATTGCCCGCTCTCGCCGAAGAGTGCAGGCAGGTTCTTATTGACACCGTTTCCAAAAACGGCGGTCATCTGGCGTCCAATCTCGGCGTTGTTGAGCTGACAATCGCCCTTCACAGAGTGTTCAATTCGCCCAACGACAAGATAATCTGGGACGTCGGCCATCAGTGCTATACGCATAAGCTTCTCACTGGCAGATATCCCGAATTTGAGACTATACGGAAAGAGGGAGGACTCTCGGGCTTCACAAAGCCTACCGAGAGCGACCACGATATATTCTTCAGCGGACATTCGAGTGTTTCAATTTCTCAGGCGCTTGGCGTTGCGACGGCTAACAGCCTTAACAACGATAAGAATACAACCGTAGCCGTTATAGGCGACGGCGCTCTCACGGGCGGTCTTGCTTATGAAGCTCTCAATAATGCGGGCAGGGTAGGCAAAAGACTGATTGTAATACTTAACGACAATAAAATGTCAATTTCAAAGAACGTCGGCTCGGTTGCCAGATATCTTGCAGTAATACGTTCTAAGCCGAGTTATTTCAAAATGAAGCTCACTACGGAAAAAGTGCTGTCGCACATTCCGCTTATCGGCAAACCGCTGCTGAAACTAAGCTTCCGTGTAAAAACACGGTTCAAGAATCTTATGTATCAGAGTACATTTTTCGAGGACCTTGGATTCAGATATATGGGACCGATTGACGGCCACAATATAGAACAGCTCTGTCAGGCGCTTGAAACGGCGAAGATGATTAAAACCGTTCCCGTTCTGCTTCATATAAGCACTGTAAAGGGCAAGGGTTACGATTACGCCGAGAATTCACCGAGTGAATTTCACGGCATTTCCGAGTTCAATGTCTTTACGGGCGAGCCTGTTTATTCAGGCAAGAGTTTTTCGTCGGAATTCGGCGAGCTGATATGCGATATGGCTTCCAAGGACAAGCGTATCTGCGCCGTTACTGCGGCTATGTCGCTTGGAACGGGACTTAAGAAATTTTCAGAGCAGTATCCGAAACGCTTCTTCGACGTCGGTATTGCCGAGGAACACGCCGTAACATTCTGCGCGGGACTTGCGCGCGGCGGAATGGTGCCCGTGTTTGCGGTTTATTCAACCTTCCTTCAGCGTTGCTTTGACCAGCTTGTCCACGACGGCACCATGCAGAATTTACATATGATAATTGCGGTTGACCGTGCGGGCTTTGTAGGTGAGGACGGCGTTTCGCATCAGGGGCTTCTTGACTCTTCGTTCTTGAACACCATACCGAATATCACCGTTTATTCTCCGTCCGATTATCAGCAGTTGAGACGTGATTTCGTAAATGCGATTTATCATACCGAGGGCGTAGTGGTTGTCCGTTATCCTCGCGGCAGAGAATTTGACGAGCCCGAAACGCTTGATTTTGAGAGTGAGGCATTTGACATATACGGCAGCAGGGACGCCGACAACTGTATAGTTACGTTCGGAAGAGTATTTGCAAATGCCGTAAAGGCGGCTGATAAGCTCAATGCCGAGGGTAAGAGCTTTTCGGTTATCAGACTTAACCGAATCAAGCCAATAGACGAAGAAGCGGTTAAATCCGTACTCAACTGTAAGAAGGTTTATTTCTTTGAAGAAGGGATAAAGAGCGGCGGTATCGGCGAAAGCTTTCTTGATATGCTCAACGAACACGAATACAAGGGCGGCTTTAAGCTAACTGCGGTTGACAATCAGTTTGTAGAACACGCCGGCGTACAGAGGCTTTACGAGAGATATATGCTTGATGAGAACGGTATATATACCGTTTGCTCGGAGTAATTATGGGTAATAATTCGAAAAGACTTGATATAGCGGTTTTTGAGCAGGGCTATGCCGAATCCCGCGCCAGAGCAGGTGCGCTTATAATGGCAGGGCAGGTCTACGTAAACGGACAAAAGGCCACCAAGGCAGGCTATGCGCTTAAATCCGACGACGTACTCGAGGTTCGCGGTGACAAGCTTAAATACGTCAGCCGCGGCGGATTGAAGCTTGAAAAGGCAATGAGCGAATTTCCGATTAAGCTTGAAGGCTGCGTTTGTATGGACATCGGCGCTTCGACCGGCGGATTTACAGACTGTATGCTGCAAAACGGTGCAAAAAAGGTTTATGCGGTCGACGTCGGCTACGGTCAGCTTGCGTGGAAGCTTCGCAGTGACGAGCGCGTAGTCAATATGGAGCGTACAAATTTCCGCTACTTAACTGCTGACGATATAGCCGAAAAGCTTGACTTTGCAAGCGTTGACGTTTCGTTCATTTCGCTTAAGATTATTCTTCCTGTGCTCTATGAACTGCTTGATGACGGAGCAACAGCGGTTTGCCTTATCAAACCCCAGTTTGAGGCAGGAAAGGAAAAGGTAGGCAAAAAAGGCGTAGTGCGCGATATTGAAGTTCACAGGGAAGTGGTTGAAACCGTTATCGACTTTGCGTTTGAAACTGGTTACAGCGTGCTTGCGCTCAGCTTTTCGCCTATCAAGGGACCCGAGGGTAATATCGAGTACCTGATGTATATTAGAAAAGAACAGAACAACGTACAGCAGGTTGATTATATCGACGATGTTATTGAACGTTCACACGAGGTGCTGGATAAATGAGAGTTGCTATTTTACCAAACCTTACAAGGAAAAACGCAAAAGAGGTTACCGACGCTATCTGTTCATTTATGGATGCGAATTCGGTTGAGTGCTGTTTTGAAAAAGAATTCGAGGGCTTTTTCCCGGACGGCTGTCGTTACCTTGACGATAAGGAACTGTTTGAAGGCTGCGATATTATAATTGCAGTCGGCGGCGACGGTTCAATTATACACGCCGCCAAGAGAGCACTAAATTACTCAAAGCCCATATTGGGCGTAAATGCGGGCAATCTCGCGTTTATGGCGGGACTTGAGAGTAACGAGACCGAACTGCTCAAAAACCTCATAGACGGCAATTATAAGGTCGATAGGCGTATGCTTCTTGACGTTTGCGTTTACGACGGCGAAAGCGGTCTTATGATAAAACAAAACACCTGTATAAACGATGTAGTAATCGCGCGTTCGGAAATGGTCAAGATGGTTCGTCTTAACGTTTCCTGCGACGAGGACAGAATCAATGAGTATTACGCCGACGGAATTATCGTTTCCACACCGACGGGCTCGACGGCTTATTCGCTGTCGGCGGGTGGTCCGGTTGTCGACCCGAGAATCGAAAGTATAGTGCTCACGCCTATATGCACTCATTCTCTGTTCGCACGTTCGATTATATTCAGCTCTGATTCCGAGGTCTGTGTTGAGGTTCCGCAGGATGAAACGCAGGAGATTGCGGTTTCCTGCGACGGCGACGAGTCGCTGATAATCGGAGCGAAGAGTAGAATAATAATTCGTAAATCTGAATCATTTGCAAATTTCATCAGAATTAAAAATGATTCCTTCATAGATGTATTAAACAGCAAGTTAGCACAGAGGAGAATGTAAAATGAAAAAGAAAAGACATGAACTGATACTCAGACTCATCAAAGAGTATGAGATTTCAACTCAGGAGGAGTTGCTTGATTTACTCGTTGAGAACGGCTTCTCGGTAACTCAGGCGACGGTTTCCAGAGATATCAACGAACTTCGTCTTATCAAGGTTCAGGGTGAAAAGGGCCAGAAGTATGCCTTCAATGACCAGAACTCCCATAACCTTAATAAGTTTCATACCATTTTTGCACAGTCGGTTATCGGCGTTGACGTGGGCGGAAATATCTGCTGCATCAAGTGTTTTGCGGGCACGGCAAATGCGGCGGCTGCTACTATCGACGCGCTGAAATACCCTGAGGTTGTCGGAACACTTGCCGGCGACGACACTCTTTTCGTGCTGCTTAAGAACGAAGAAGGCGCTTTGAACTTCAAAAAGAAGGTTGAGGATTTCCTTCGCGGAGAATAAAATATGATTTCAAGCCTGCAGATTGAAAATATAGCAATTATCAAGAACGCTGCCATCGGTTTTGATGACGGCTTTAATTGCTTGACGGGTGAAACCGGTGCAGGAAAATCAATTATAATCGACTCTCTTAATGCCGTTCTCGGTGAGAGGACGTCAAGAGAGCTTATCAGAACGGATTGTGATTACGCTGAAGTCAAGGCGGTTTTCTATGACAAATCCGAAAAGGTTAACTCGGTGCTTTCACAGCTTGATATTGAACCTGAGGCTGACGGCAGTATAATTATCAGCCGTAAAATGACTGCCGACGGAAAGAACAACTGTAAGATTAACGGTGTTACGGTAACGGTTTCCATGCTGAAAATACTTGGAAAACAGCTTGTAAATATTCACGGTCAGCTTGACAATCAGGCGCTTCTCAATCCCGAGTTCCACTGTGAATACATTGACAGCATCGCCGAGAATTCGGAATTGCTTGAAAACTACAGAGAATCATACGGTCAGTATTGCGAGGTTTCAAGGCAACTTGAACAACTGAATTATGACGAGGAGCAGAAGGCGAGACGGCTTGATACTCTCAGTTTCCAGATAAGTGAGATTGAAGCGGCGAACATTACTGTCGGCGAGTATGAACAGCTTAAGGACAGAGAAAACTTTTTCAGAAATGCCGAGAAGCTTTCGAGTTTTATGAACGCTTCTTTTGAGGCGCTTTCGGGCAACGGCGAAAACGAAGGTGCGGTGTCTCTCAGCTTCAGTGCCGCAAACAAGCTCGAGGGCTGTTCGGAATCGTCGGAAAAGCTGTCTGCGCTTGCAAAACGTTTAAGCGAATGTGCGTATGAACTTTCGGACTGTTCGGATGAGCTTTCGTCAATGCTCGAAGAGCTCGATTTTAACGAGGCCGACGTTAACGCCGTTGAGGAAAGACTTGACCTGCTTTACAATCTTTCCCGTAAGTACGGCAAAACCGAGCAGGATATACTCGATTACTACGACAGCGCCGTTAAGGAGCGCGATTGCATTGAGCACGCTGACGAGTTGAGAATTAAACTTGAAGACGAAAAACGCGCATTTTATTCACTTTCATATGAGAAAGCATTACTTGTATCTGCCTCGAGAAAAAGCGCAGGCAAAGCCTTTTGCGATAAGGTATGTGAGGAACTGAAGTTCCTCAATATGCCGTCGGTTAAGTTCTTTGTAAACATTGACGAGTGCGAAATGAACGAAAACGGTATAGATTCCGTTGAGTTTTTCCTTTCCGCCAATCTCGGCGAAGCTCCCAAGCCGCTTGCCAAAATCGCATCGGGAGGCGAGCTGTCGAGAATTATGCTTGCAATTAAAAGCGTTCTTGCCGAAAAGGACGGTATTTCCACTCTTGTTTTTGATGAGATTGATACCGGAGTCAGCGGAAGCTCGGCTCATAAAATTGCGGTCAAGCTCAAAGAGGTTTCAAAAACGCATCAGGTTATATGCGTCACGCATCTTGCGCAGATTGCTGCGTTTGCCGACGAACATATGCTCATAGAGAAATCCGAGCGCGACGAGCACACTTACACTGACGTTCAGTCGCTTGAATACGAAAGCAGGGTTCAGGAACTTGCGCGTATAATGGGCGGCAACGCCATTACGCCGGAATTGCTTGAGAGTGCGCGTCAGCTGCTTGAAAATGCCAAAAATTAGGTTGACAAACAATTTTTAATATGTATAATATCAGTAAAGATTATGACACGGAGAAGTAACGGTACAGTTCAGTCAAAGA
>JAEEUJ010000184.1 GCA_016290515.1 Clostridiaceae bacterium | reverse complement strand
CCGATACAAACGGTAACGGTATTATGAACAATCTTTTCTCGGGTTATGAGGAATTCAAGGGCGATATTCAAACCCGCGAGCGCGGCTCGATTGTCGTTCATGAGGCGGGCGAAACCTCGGCTTACGGTCTTTTCAACACTCAGGACAGAGGACGTCTGTTCGTCGGTCCCGGCGTTCCCGTTTATGAGGGAATGATAGTAGGTGAATGTGCCAAGAACGAAGATATAGTCTGCAATGTCTGCAAGCAGAAGCACCTAACAAACACCCGAGCTTCGGGCTCTGACGAGGCGCTCAGATTAGTTCCTCATTCGGTATTGAGCCTTGAACAGTCCATGGAGTTTATAGGCGAGGACGAGCTCGTTGAGATTACACCTAAATCAATAAGATTAAGAAAGAAAATTCTGCAAAAGGATTTACGCCTTAAGCAGAAATTCGGTAACAAAAAATAATGGTAATTGATTTTCACACCCACATTTTTCCCGAGAGAATAGCTGAGAAAGCGCTGCCGCATCTTGCAAAGGTTGCGGGCGGTGTGATGCCCTGCGGAAAAGCAACCGCTGAGAGTATGCTTCCGGTTATGGACGAACAGGGTGTTGATAAAGCGGTAATACTCAATATCGCAACAAATCCGCATCAGCAAAAGAGCGTAAACGACTTTGCGATATCTTTTGTCTCAGACGGCAGAATTATACCCTTCGGCAGTGTTCATCCCGACAGCGAGGATGCTTTGTCAGAGCTTGAAAGACTCAAGCAGGCAGGTATTAAAGGCGTTAAGCTTCATCCCGATTATCAGCAGTTTTTTGTTGATGAGGACAGAATGTTTCCGATTTACGAAAAAATCGCAGAACTGGGGTTAATTACAGTTTTTCATTCGGGAGTTGATATAGGATACCCCGATCCCGTACACTGTACACCCGAAAAATTAAGCCGTATTCTCGCACGATTCGGTAATGCGCCCGTCATAGCGGCGCATCTCGGCGGTTATCTGATGTATGAGCAAACACTTGAGTATCTGTCGGGTTCGGGCATATACATCGACACCTCGTTTTCTTACGGCACCGTTCCGCCTGATTATGCTAAAAAGATAGTAAGCTCAATAGGGGAGGACAGAGTGCTTTTCGGTACCGATATGCCATGGTCAAGTCCCGTGAATGAATTAAACTATATTGATTCGCTCGAACTCTCGGATGAGGCATTAAAAAAGATAAAATACCTGAATGCTCAAAAACTCTTAAAGATATAACAAAAAGGATGCTGTATAGCATCCTTTTATTCTTTTATTAAGTTATAATCTCCGCTTAACAGCGTTTTTATTAACTCTGTATTATCAGTTATAGGTGTTTCTGTAATTATTCCGCCCTTGCCGACGTCCTCGGGTCTGTGATAATCCGAGCCCGAACTTTTCATAAGACCGTATTTATCAGCCCATGCTTCTGCGATTTCATTGTTTGAATTATGCCTTATACAGGCGTTGTAAACCTCAATACCGTCAAGAAGCTTCGGGTCGGTGATTCTCATATTAACCCTGAACGGATGAGCCTGAAAAATAATCAGTCCGTTTTCGTGCGCAAGCTTAGAAAAGGACTTTATATTCATATTGATAAGGTCGCCGTTGTTTCTGAGAAAATTCTCATCAATGCCAAAGACAAGATAGTCGTTATCAACGTTGTCCATATCAAAACGAAGCTCCATACCGAAAAGAACATTAATTCTGCCTCTTGCAGCATCTTTCGCAGCCTTATATCCTTTTACGAATACGTCAATCTTTTCGTCCCAGGACATATTGCCGTAATCATATCTGAAATAGGTGTGAGTGCTCAGATGGTCGGTAATTACTACCGTGCTGTAACCCGCGTTTATATATGCTTCAATAAGCTCGGCGGCAGGAACCTCGCCGCAATTGCTCGTTTCCTTGGTGTGAGCGTGAAGCTCGGTTTTGAAGGGCATTTCTTCACCTCGCATAAAAATGGAGCCGCATAAGGGAATCGAACCCTCGCTTCAACCTTGGGAAGGTCGCGTTCTGCCATTAAACCAATGCGGCTTATTTTATATAGTATATTACAATTGAAATGATAATTCAATTACTTTTATCTAAAAAATAAGGGCATCTTTCGATGCCCTTAATTAATTTTGTGTCAGATTCTTGCTACGCCGTCTTTTCTTGCTGCCTCTGCAACTGCAGCGGCAACGGTGTCCTTAACTCTTTCATCGAAAGCGTAGGGAAGAATGTAGTCCTCGTTAAGCTTGTCGTCATCAACGAGCGATGCCAGAGCGTAAGCCGCCGCAATCTTCATATTCTCGGTAATCTGACTTGCTCTTACATCAAGTGCGCCACGGAAGATACCGGGGAAAGCAAGAACGTTGTTAACCTGATTCGGGAAGTCACTTCTGCCGGTGCAGACAATCTTTGCACCTGCTTCTTTGGCAAGGTCGGGCATAATCTCGGGAGTCGGGTTAGCCATAGCCATAACAACGGGATTGGGATTCATAGTTCTTATCATATCCTGAGTGAGAACTCCGGGGGCTGAAACGCCGAGGAATACGTCCGTACCCTTAATAGCTTCTTCAAGTCCGCCCTTAACCATACCGCGGTTTGTAACTTTAGCGATTTCTTCCTTAGCGGGGTTAAGGTTCTCTCTGCCCTCGTAGATAGCGCCGGTTCTGTCGCAAAGAATAACGTCGCGAAGACCTAAGGTCATAAGAAGCTTAGCGATTGCAGTACCTGCTGCGCCTGCGCCGTTGATAACCGCTTTGCATTCGCTGATTGACTTACCGGTAAGCTTGCAGGCGTTAATGAATGCCGCTGAGCAGATAACAGCAGTGCCGTGCTGGTCGTCGTGGAAAATCGGAATGTCGCAGATTTCCTTTAATCTTCTCTCGATTTCAAAGCAGCGAGGGGCGGAGATGTCCTCAAGGTTGATTCCGCCGAAGGAGCCGGAAATGAGATAAACTGTTTTAACAATTTCGTCAACGTCCTTTGAACGAATGCAAATCGGAAAAGCGTCAACACCGCCGAATTCCTTGAAGAGTACGCATTTACCCTCCATAACGGGCATACCTGCTTCGGGACCGATGTCACCCAAGCCGAGAACGGCGGTACCGTCTGTAATAACGGCAACCATATTCCAGCGGCGGGTAAGCTCCCAGCTCTTCTCGTAATCATCCTGAATAGCGAGGCAGGGTTCGGCAACGCCGGGAGTGTAAGCAAGAGAAAGAGCGTCTTTGCTGTCAACCTTGCTTCTTGCGATAACCTCAATTTTGCCCTTCCTCTCGCCGTGAAGTCTTAATGATTCTTTTCTGTAATCCATAATTATACCTTAGCCTTTCCGATTATCTCTCAATGTGAGCCTTGATCTTTTTGGTCTCGGGGTAGGGGGTGTAGCCCTCTTCCCACGGGAATACGTACTTGAGACCTAATTCGTCTCTTACGGCATTGATTTCGCCCTGAACGGACTCATTGATCGGAACGCCGCTGTTCTCTCTCTGCTTCCAGATGTCGTATTCCTTCTCGCCCGCGATATAGATTCTATCTTCGCCGGG
>JAEEUJ010000183.1 GCA_016290515.1 Clostridiaceae bacterium | reverse complement strand
GGTGCGAGAGTGGGGTGTGCTTTCCCACTCTCGCTTACTGTTTACAGCGGTTGTTAAGCTTCCGTTTGGTTGGCGGTTGAGTTTGGCAGATTTTTTCCATGTTAAAAAGTTGTTTACTCAAAGAGTTGTATATAGTATAATAAAAATAATAGCAGGCACCCCAAAATATGAAAGGGAAGAAAAATATGAAAAGCTTTTCGGATATTAAGAATTCTGCGGTAGAATCTGCTAAAAAGACGGGAAAGAAGCTGCGTGCTTTTTCAAAGCATCAGCTTACAACAATGCGCTCGGTGGAAAAACTCGACGATAACGTATATTTGCTGGATTATAAAAACGATTATCATTTACCGGAGCTGCTGGAAAAAGGCGTATCGTCTATCGGCGAGCTTGCCGCTTTTGCTTCGGATGCTCTCACTCTCGGCATAAAGCTGTGCAAAATCGGCGGTGATGAGGGCGCAGGCTGCTCAACATTTGACGCTTTTACAGATGACGGAGCCCATCTGTTTGCAAGGAACTTTGATTTCAAGACCTCGCCCTGCTTTGTTGTCTGGACTCATCCGAAAAACGGATATGCCTCCGTTTCGGTAGTCGATACCAATTTTATGCTTTACGGCTCATCCCTGCGATATAATCGCCTGAATTCCTACCGGGTTCTTATCGCACCTTACTGTTGCGTGGACGGTATTAACGAGAAAGGACTTGCAATTGCGGTGCTGCAGATGCGGGCAAAAGCGACAAATCAGACGGATGCATCAAAAAAGGATATTACTACAACCGCCATGATTCGCGCCGTGCTTGACAACTGCGCAAATGTTGACGAGGCGATTGAGCTTTTCAAACGGTATAATATGCACGATTCAATCTGGACGAATTATCATTATCAGATTGTCGATGCCGACGGCAGAAGCGTTGTTATTGAATATATTGACAATGTCCTTCACATTTACGAGAGAGGTAATCCCGACTGTCCGATTGACGGTTCCGTTTACGAGGACGACGGGATGAATCTGCAATACGTATCAAATTACAGTATAACGAAGGATATCGGCTCATTTGAAATTGAACAGCACGGCGAAGACCGCACAAACGCCATCAAGTGTGCATTAAAGGAAAAGGACGGAGTAATGACGGAGCTTGAGGCTATGGATCTGCTTTCGCACGTTCGCTTAAAGTACAAGCATAGCAAATATCCGTGGAGCGTAGTTGCGCTTTGGAGCGCCGTTTATAACACTAAGGATAAAACCCTGAAGCTTGCGGCGAATCTTGATTATAAAAAGATATACACCTTCAGAGTTGACAGACCGGGAATTATACTCAAAAAAGAGTCGCTCGAACACTCCGCATATCCCAACACTGACTGGTCACATTAAAATCACATAATAATGCAAACCCCGAAGCAAATTAACGCTTCGGGGTTAACTCTTTTGTGAAATTATTATCGCTGGCTTGCGTTACACCGCCAAGCCAACCTCTGTCAGATAACTGTCTGCTTTCTCAACGCTTATGGATTGGAAGTTGTCAAATACATCTGCGTATGTATCGAGCGTTACTTTTATGTCCGAGTGTCCCATAAGATGCTGTAACACCTTCGGCGGCATTCCGCTTTCGATACAACGGGTGGCGTATGTGTGCCTCAAACTGTGAAGCGATAAATCTCCCTTGACCGTCTTGTCCTGAATATTGTATCTGTTCACTATTCTGCGAAACTCCGTGTTCACTACGCTTGTGGCTATCAGCGTTCCTGCCGATGTGTGAAACAGTACATTGTCATCCGTGAGTGTGTATTTGGAAATGACTTTCTCAATCACAGGTCTTACGGTTTCATTTATCGGTATCTGTCTGTTGCCGTTCTCGGTCTTCGCCGTATCGTTTACAAATGCCTCTCCGTGTTCGCCCTTTGAAATTGTCTTGTCAATGTTGATGAAATTGAAATTAAGATTCAGGTCATTAACAGAGAGAGCATTTATCTCTCCCATTCTCATTCCCGTGAACATTGATATTAACATCTGCTCTGCATACCGTACATTCTCTATCCGTATAACCTCAACGAGCTTCTTCTGCTCGTCAAGAGTCAGCGCCCGAATCTTCTTCGTCTTCTTCGTGGATTTCGGTTTGCGTACATCAAGCATAGGATTGTCCGATATGATTTTTCTTTTCAATGCTTCCTTGAAACACTGATTGAGAATGATATACATTTTCTTTATCGTGCTGTTAGCGTAATCAACCTTCGAGAGAAGTAACTGCTTGATTGCCGTAGAGTCTATCTTCTGAACGGGGATATCGTTAATCTCCCTGCAGAGCTTTACCGTTTCCATTGTGCGATAGTAGGTCTGCGGCTGAATCTCATTCATCGCTAACTTCTCATCATAGAATTGTTTAATGAGCTGAGAGAATGTAATCGTATTCGCATTGACAAACTTGCCGGTGTAAATGCTGAGCTTCAATTCATCGAGCTTGGCTTTGACTTCCTCCTGAGTTTCGGCTGTAACCGATTTGCGGATTACCTTGCCGTTCTCATCCTTGCCGACATTTATCTGAGCCATCCATTTCTGCTTAACATTGGAGTAGAAAATACTCCCTTCGCCGTAATGGTTTTTCGGCTTTCGTTTAGCCATTATTTTTCCTCCTTTCTCGGCTCGGTTGGATGTTAACTCTGTTTGCAGTCTTTGTCAAATCATTTTGAGAAAAATATTTTCAGAACGGATAATACGCTGTGTTAATAATTGCGCTACCCCCGTGCAGTGGATTGCGCATAAAGAATATATAAAAGGCGGTCGGGAAATACGGCTTTACGGTATGTTAAAAAATGAACTACCCCCGTATAAAAAATTATGGTACAAACAATAATAAAAGGCTTCAGGAGAAAAAACACCGTTTTAATTATCTTTTTCACATACACTATCAAAGTGTAAAATAATAATTCAATTCTTTGCAGGCTTTTTGAACGGACAGGGAATGGGTAGCAAAACTAATCGCCGAAGCAATGAAAAACGATTGTGCGGAGTTTGTGGGAGCTTTGTGACGGGATGTGCGGCAAGGATCAGGTTAGCATTTCACGCTGCGGCGCAGAGCGAGTAAAAATCGCACGGCAGTTTTTCAATTGACGGATAATCGGAAACGATTATCCTGCGCCTAATTCCGAGTGGCAGTCGGCAGTCGTTTTTCTCTCGGTTTCGGGGATTATATCCGGAAGTCAGCTACAGGCATTTTTGGGCGACTTTCTGTGGTCGATTTTTATGCAGGATAAAAGCATGCCGTCATTTCAATGCCGGCATGCACCTGAACACCGCAGCAGCAACGCTGTGCGGGGTTATATTTTGACGTCATTTTTTCAATCTATACGGCATTTTTGATGTCATACGCCCTATAACTCTTACAAGTTAAACGGTTTTTTCAACCGCATTTTTAACGGCAGATCATTTATACATAATAACTCCCTTAATCGAGAGTCCAAGCATCGCCTGAAGGCGTCTTGTTTCGGCAAGCCGAAAGAACGGGCAGAAGCCCGAACCCACTAAATGCTTTTTATTGACATATATAATGTAAAATGTTAAAATGAACTTGCCAAA
>JAEEUJ010000182.1 GCA_016290515.1 Clostridiaceae bacterium | reverse complement strand
AGGTGGGTAAACGAAAGACTTAAGAATTATATAAAGGAATTCAATCCCGATATTTTCTTTTCTTTTGCAACCGAGCCCGTTGTGCTTCGCAAACGGATGGAGCTTGTAAAGGAGCTCTGCAATTCAAAATGCGTGCTTTTTGTCGCGGATGATGTTTACTCCGTCTTTCTTAAGGACGGCAAAAAAAGAGTTATCGGCGATTTTGAATGGTGCATGAATAACGCCGATTATATCTACGCGGCAAGTGAGGAAATGTGTAAGGAATACAGCGAAACCTTCAAACGTGATTTTCATTTTCTCTGCAAGGGCTGCGAGGTTTCACCCGTCGGCAGAGATAAGCCCGCTTCGCCGATAAGGCTTGTTTACGCGGGAAATCTCTTTTACGGCAGGGATGAAATCCTTGCGCTTACCGCGCAAGCCGTTGAATCAATCAACAGGCAAAGCGAAACGAAGCTTTTCCTTGAAATATACACCGCCTCCCCCGTTGCCGATACAATGCAATCACGCCTCAACGTTGAGGGCGCGTCGAAGGTTATGGGCGCAAGGCCTTATTCGCAGATAGTTGAGATTATGCGTCAGGCGCATATAGTGCTTCAGGTTGAATCCTTCGATAAGGCAGAAATCGAAAAGGTGCGACTTTCGTTTTCAACGAAAATATCCGACTGTCTTCAGTCGGGAAGCGCGGTTGTCGCAATCGGTCCCGACGGAATTTCGTCGATAGAGTATCTCAAAAAGGTCGGCGGCGCAACGGTTATTACCGACACCGACAGTATTGCGGACGTTCTTTCGGATTTCACTGCAAATCCCTCACTGCTTTCGGAATACGCCGAAAAGACAAATAAGTTTGCGCTTGAGAATATTGAAATTAAAACAGTAAGAAAAAAAATCAGCAACGATTTCAAGTCGCTTTTAAGGAAATAAACAATGATTTACACCGTCTTTATGGCGTTTGCTTCCGTCTACGGTATTTTATTCAGCCGTCAGATTGCGGAGGACAAGCGCTCAAGAACTGCATACTGCTTTATCACGGGTCTGATGTTATTCTTAATAGCAGGCCTGCGAAGCACTGCCGTCGGCGGCGACAGCGGTCAGTACGCACGACTTTATGCGTTGGTTTCCCGACTCGAGTTATCGGATATATTGGAAAGGTTTAATACGGAACCCTTATTCTATGTTTTCGCAAAATTCCTATCCATATTCTCGACCAGTTACACTTTCCTTTTCTGTGTAATCGGAGCGATATTCGCCTTCTCAATTTCATACTTCATTTACAGATTTTCCGAAGCGCCTTATATAAGCCTTGTAATGCTTATACCTATGCAGTTTTATCCCTTTACTCTTTCGGGCTGCCGTCAGGCGCTTACTCTGTCAATTGTTCTGCTTGCGATTTCTCAGATTGCTAAAAAGTCATATATCAAGTTTGTAATCATACTTCTGTTTGCGTATTTCATTCACAATTCCACTATTTTCGTTCTGCCTTTCATACTGTTAGTGCATTTGAGAAACAAGATAGTATCGAGAATACTGTTCGTTGCAGGTATGATTTTTACCTATATTTTCCGCGTACCTATTCTTAATTTTATCACAACCTACATTTATACCGACTATGAAATCTACGAAGAAACGAGAGGCTCGTTCACTACGCTTCTCATGTATCTCGGAATCCTTATACTTTGCGCATTCTTCATCAACAATCCGAGGCTTTTCAGAACGACGGACAGCGAGCTTATTCATCGCAGTCTGGACCGTCTTTTGCCGACGGATGACGCTTTTGTCCAGGAAAGGACTATGTATCAGCTTTTCGAAGTACTGCTGGGCTTTGGAGTTATAATTCAGCTGCTTGTTCCGCTTCAGCCGAACATTTACCGCGTCGCCATGTATTATCAGATAGTAAGCACACTTATAGTGCCGAAAATTGTTTATTCAATACCGAACCGCCTTGTCAGAGGTTTATCTATTTCCGGCTTTTTTGCGATAATGATACTGCTGTATTTCCGCTTCACGTTCTACGCTGCGGGTGCGAACCCGTACGAATTCTTCTGGCAATAAGAGGTAAATAATGAAACTCCTGCTGACGACAAACGGAAGACTTGTAAAAAATGACCGCGGTGAATATTTCACCTCGGTCGTTTACGGTTATACTTTTTTTGAAAGATATCTTGAGGTCTTTGACGAGATCAAGCTTGTCGCGCACTGTGAAAAGCTGTCCGAAATACCCGATGGCTACCTGAGGGTTGACGGTGAGAAGCTTTCGGTAATTGAAGTCCCCTTCCCTCACGGCAAGGTTGAATACGTTAAAAAATTTCTCTCTATAAAGAAAACGCTAAAAGAAAAAATCAAAAACGCCGACTTTGACGTTGCGGTTTTAAGAATACCCGACCAGCTTTCGTTTCAGGTTTTCAACGTAATTAAGAATATGGGAAAGCCCATAGGCGCGGAAATCGTTTCAAGCTCGTGGGATATTATGGCGCCCGACGTTTCGTCAAATCCGCTTCGCCCGTTTATAAGGCTGATATGGGATTATAACGAAAAGAGAATCTGCCGAAAAGCAGACGGCACGGCTTACGTTACAAAGAGCTTTTTGCAGCAGAGATATATCCCGAATACAAGCGAAGGTCATTTCACGACGAATTATTCCTCGGCAAACGTTAAAAAAGCCGTGAGCGAAGCAAAGACTTATTCGGACGGCGTAAAAACCCTGCTTCACGTTTCCGCCGACATAGGCGGGCTTATCAAGGGACACCTTGAGCTTGTCGAGGCTATGGGAAAGCTCAAAAATGACGGAATTGAGACAAAGGCGGTTATAGTCGGCAACGGCGAGCTTGCGCCGCAGGTCAAAAAGGCAATTTCGGATTATTCGCTTGAGGATGCCGTTACGCTTACGGGCAGACTGAATAAAGAGCAATTAAGCGAAGTATATAAAAATGCCGACGTTTTCGTTTTCCCGTCATACAGAGAAGGCCTGCCCCGTGTGGTAATCGAGGCTATGACCTATGCGCTTCCGGTTATTGCAACGGACATTCCCGGCATAAGAGAGCTGATTAATCCGGACTGTCTTGCTCCGGTAAAGGACTCTCAGACGCTGTACGAAAAGCTGAAGGTCATGCTTTGCGACACCTCGCTTCTCGAAGCAAGGTCGAAAGAAAACCTTGAAAACTCCGCAGATTATACGAGCGACGTTTTGCAGCAAAGGCGGAACGATTTTTTCGGAAAGCTTATATCACTTATAAAATGAAGGTGTACTGATTGAATCTCAAAAAGCGCGCTGCGCTCAACATCTCAATCACAATTCTATATCAGGCGGTTTCCCTGCTGATCGGTCTTATCATTCCGAAATACTATACCGAGACCTTCGGCTCGGTTTATAACGGTCTTAATCAGACGGTTACGCAGATTATGACATTTCTAAATGTTTTGTTCTACGGTATTTCCGCCGCTTCGATTCAGGCGATGTTCAAGCCGATAAGCGAAGGCGATAACAAAAAAGTCAGCGCCATTTTTAACTACACGAAGCATCAGTACCGTAAAATGGGCCTTATTTTCATTGTCTTTCTTCTGCCCGTTACGGTAATCGTTCCGTTT
>JAEEUJ010000026.1 GCA_016290515.1 Clostridiaceae bacterium | reverse complement strand
TAACATAAACTACGTGCTTATAGCATACTTTATAAATACGCTTGTCGTGCTTTTGAATATAATAGTTTATTTCAAGAACCGCTCACTTGACAAGAGGAAGTTAAACAATGCTTAAATTCAACGAAAACGGTAAATTCCGTATTATGCAGGTGTCTGACATTCAGGACACTCAGTTTACCTCGAAAAACACAATTGAATTTCTCGGCGCCGCCATTGATTATGAAAAGCCCGATCTGGTAGTCTTTACGGGCGATCAGGTCAAGGGTTACGGGACGTTTCTGATGCTCGGAGACCGTGACAAAAACACGGAAACTACTATACGCAACTTTATGAAACCGCTTGCCGAGAGAAATACGCCGTTTACCTTCGTATTCGGCAATCACGATGCTCAGGCGTTTGCAAGCTCAAAGGAAAGACAGCTTGAAATATACAAGAGTTATCCGTCCTGCCTTGCCGAGGCAGGGGAGAAGGAGCTTGCGGGGCTTTGCAATCATAACCTTGAAATCAAGGACTCAAAGGGCGAAAAGACCGTTTTCAATCTCTATATGTTTGACTCGCTTTCGGCTTCACCCTCGGGTAAATGCGACCACGTAACCGAAGGTCAGCTTGACTGGTACAGACGCACACGCGACCGACTGAAAAAGGAAAACGGTGAATATGTCAAATCAATAGTATTTCAGCATATTCCCGTGCCCGAAATATGGTATCTGCTTAAGCTCGTTGCAAAGAATGAAAAGCCCTATGCTACGGGTTACGGCGATCTGGAAGGAAAATATTTTGCTATAGATAAAAATTATCTTAAGCCCGGCAATAACGATTTTGTGCTTGAAACTCCGGGAACACCGTATGAGAATTCGGGCGAATTTGACGTATTACGCGAAAAAGGTGACGTAATAGGAGCCTTTTTCGGCCATGACCACAACAACAGCTTTGTCGGCGAGTTTATGGGGCTGAAGCTCGGATATGCTCAGGGACTCGGATTCAATGTTTACGGCCCATATATGGACAGGGGAGTAAGAATAATTGATTTAGACGAAAATAATCTAAACACATTTGAAACTCATACTCTTCACTATAAGGACCTGTTCAGATTCAAGGACATTCATCAAAAGGCAAGATATTTAATATATTCGGCATCGCCGCCGTCGCCCGCGGTTGTAAAACCTCTGCTCAAAAAGACGGCAAAGGTGCTTGCGGCTGCAGCTGCCGTTACGGTTTCGGCGGTGTTTATAGCCAAGAAAATCGACAAATAGTGTATGATGTTTATTTTCTACAATTATTCAATGAATATTTGTCTATGTTTAACGAAAAGTCAGTTTTGGCTCACTATTTGACAAAATTCACTTGATTTATTGTAAATAAGTGTTATTATATGGGTGAATGGAAATTCACCCATTATTATGTATCATAAAGCAATTTGTGGAGGTTGTATTTTATGAATGACTACATTAACAGCGTAATAGAACAGGTTAAGCAGAGAGACGGCGACAAGCCTGAGTTTCTGCAGACGGTAACCGAGGTTTTCGGTTCACTCGAAAAGGTTGTCGAGGCTCATCCCGAGTACGTTAAGAATGACATTCTCGGCAGAATGGCTAACCCCGACAGATTCATTTCTTTCAGAGTTACCTGGGTTGACGACGCAGGCGTTACCCGCACCAACAGAGGTTACAGAGTTCAGTTTAACTCTGCTATCGGTCCTTACAAGGGCGGACTCCGTTTCCAGGCTAACGTTAATCCGAGCGTTATCTGGTTCCTCGGATTTGAGCAGGTATTTAAGAACAGCCTGACCGGCCTTCCCATGGGCGGCGGCAAGGGCGGTTCTGACTTTGATCCCGCAGGTAAGAGCGACGCTGAAATCATGCGTTTCTGCCAGGCATTTATGACCGAGCTTTACCGTCATATCGGTCCCGACGTTGACGTTCCCGCAGGTGATATGGGCGTCGGCGGCAGAGAAATCGGCTATCTTTTCGGTCAGTATAAGAGAATCCGCAACGCTTACGAGAACGGCGTTCTCACCGGTAAAGGCTTAAGCTACGGCGGTTCGCTTATCCGTCCCGAAGCAACCGGCTACGGTGCAATCTACTATGCAAACGAAGTCTTCGCACATGACGGCGACTCAATCAAGGGCAAGACCTTTGCAGTTTCCGGTTTCGGTAATGTTGCATGGGGCGCGGTTAAGAAGATTGCAGAGCTCGGCGGCAAGGCCATTACAATCAGCGGACCCGACGGTTACGTTTACGATCCCGACGGCATCACAACCGACGAAAAGATTAATTATATGCTTGAACTTCGCGCAAGCGGCAAGAACATTGTTAAGCCCTATGCGGAAAAGTTCGGCGTTGAGTATTTCGAAGGTCAGAAGCCCTGGGGCGTCAAGGCTGACGTTATGCTTCCCTGCGCTACTCAGAACGAGGTTGGCATGAAGGAAGCAGAGCAGATAGTTGCCAACGGCGTTAAGTATTACATTGAGGTTTCCAATATGCCCACAACCAACGAGGCCCTTGCATATCTTATGGACAACGGACTTATCGTTGCTCCGTCGAAGGCAGTTAACGCAGGCGGCGTATGCACCTCAGGCCTTGAGATGAGCCAGAACTCAATGAGACTCGGCTGGACAGCTGAAGAGGTTGACGAGAGACTTCACAACGCTATGAAGAACATCTTCAAGAACTCCGTTGACGCTGCAGCGCGTTACGGTCTCGGCTACAACCTTGTAGCAGGCGCAAATATCGCAGGCTTTGAGAAGGTTGCAGAGGCTATGATGAGCGAAGGTATTTTCTAAACAATACGCAATAAAAATAACGGACAGCTCATAAGCTGTCCGTTTTTTGATGTCGGAATTAAAGCGTAACCTTTTGCGGCATACCGTTTTCTTCTCTTGATTTGTCGGCGAGATAAACGCACAGATGTCCCGCGACAGAGTCGAAAATTGAGGTGCAGGCGAGGGAGGGCTTTTCGCCGCGGATAAACTTAACGAAGTCCTCTGCAAGCCTTTCGTCACCGCCGCCGTGACCGCCGTATGCGCCTACCATATCGCCCGTAACGCGAAGGTCAACCTCCTCCAGAGTTCTTTCATCGGTCTTGGTAGGATGAATCTTTGAAACGTAGAATTTTGACTCCTCAAAATCACCGTAGATTTCGCCGAGAGTGCCGACTATATGTATTCTTCTCAGCGGGGTTGACGAGCCGCCGACCATATTGTGAGTGCCGGTTGCACCGCTTGCAAAATTTACGAGCACCGACTGATGGTCAACAACGTTGTTGTCGCATTTGTAGATGCATCTGCCGTAATTTGAATCACCCTTGAGAAGATTTATTCTGTCCTCATCCGTCGGGTTTTCGATGCCCTCCAGTTTGTCCCAGATATAGAATGCCCATCTTTCGGGCTGGTCGAGATAAAGCCGCTTTGCAGAATATCTGCAGCTGTCAACAAGCGGACAGTCGACAAGACAGCGTGTACCTGCGTTTTCGGGTGCGTTTTCAGGCTTAAACTGGAATTTTGAACCGAAGCTCGAAATGCTCACGGGCTTTGTTTCGGACATCATCCACATCATTATATCAATGTCGTGGCAGCATTTTGCAAGCAGCATTGACGTATGGCATCTGTCGGAATTTGCCCATTTTCCGCGCACATAAGAGGTTGAAAGATGGTGATAGCTGACGTGCTCGGCGGTCTGAATATTGATAATGTCGCCGATTTCGCCCGAATGAACCCTTTGCTTGATTGAAAGGTAAAACGGTGTGTAGCGAAGCACGTGGCAAATCATAACCTTGTTGCCGTTTTCCTTTACGCAGTCAACAAGCTGACGAAGCTCGGACTCGTTGGTTGCAAACGGCTTTTCAAGAAGCATATCGTAGCCCTTTTTCAGCAGGGGGATGGAGGTGGCTATATGCTGTTCATCCATGGTGCCGTTGATAACCGTATCGGCAAGCTTGCCGTGCCGTGCCAGCTCCTCAGCGCTGTCAAAGCAGTTTTCGGCAGGGAAGCCGAACATATCCATAGCCTTCTTCTGCCTTATCTTATCGGGGTCTGCAACGCCGACAATTTTCAGAAGCTCGGGATTTGTCAGCGCAAGCTTTGCGTATGTAAAGGCTCTGTGTCCTGCGCCTACGATTATCGCGGTTACGGGTTTTTCATTCATAACTGTCATCTCTTTTTTATTTGATAACTTGATTATATAACAAAACGGTTGATAAATAAAGCGTTTTATTGATTTTGAAACAAAAAAGACACGGCTTTGTTGCCGTGTCTAAAATTCTGATTCTTATTTTGCAAGCTTAACGAAACGAAGAACAGTGTCAACGTCGCCGCTGATTTCAACCTTACCCGAAGTGTAAGCTGCTACAGCGTCCATCTTGCCGTCAAGAATTTTGAAAAGGTTTGTGGGCGCTACGGTTACGGTTGCCCAATTGTCATGATAATCATAAGGCTCAACGTTAACCTTGCCGTCCTTAACCTCGATATAGAAAATGCCTTCTGCATTCTTGCCTGCGAGGTTAACCTGGATAGCCTGAGTACCCTCGATAGCCGATACGTCAGCGTCCTGATACTTTGCTCTTACCTTTTCAACGATCTGCTCGTATGTCATAATATCGTCTCCTTTCAAAGTTTTGAATATTTTAGCACAATATATTGAGATAAACAACAAAAAAATGTCGTTAAAACCACGATATTTCAGGTTTCGGGTTGAAACTTTTTAGATAGTTTGAATAATTTGAAAATTTTGTCCTAAGTATTGCGAAAAAGTGGTGACAAAAGGGTAATTATATATTATAATTAATCTGTCTATTTATAATTATTTAGCGGAGGCAGATTATGGCTATTGTAAGGACCGAGGCTTACTTCAATTCATCAGACGGAGAACATAAAATCAGAACGCTTATCTGGCAGGACGACAAGCTAACGCCCATTGGCGTTATTCAGCTAGCTCACGGTATGGCGGAGCATATTGAACGCTATGACGATTTCGCGCGTTTTCTCGCTTCAAACAGTTTTGTCGTTTGCGGCAACGACCACCTGGGTCACGGCAAGTCAATCAACGACAGAAGCGAGCTTGGCTTCTTTGCAGAGAAAAACGGCAATATTAGAATTGTCGACGATATGCACATTCTCACGAAGATTATGAAAAAGAAGTTCCCCGATATTCCTTACTTCCTTTTCGGACACAGCATGGGTTCTCTGTGCGCCAGAGTATATGCATCGCATTTCGGCGATGAACTTAACGGAGCGATTTTCTGCGGTACTGCTGAACTTCCGTCTGCGGCATCTGCTCTCGAGCCTATACTCAATTCACTTATCGAAAAATTCGGACCGAGAACCGTTTATCCGAAGATGGGCGAGCTTTTCAACAACTTCTCGTCAATGAATGTTCCGGATAAGACCTCGAATATCGACTGGCTTTCGAGAAACGCTGAGAACAGAGAAAAATACGCGGCGGACGAGCTTTGCGGCTTTACGTTTACCATTTCCGCATACAGAGATGTTTTCGCACTTGCGAGCGAATGCTCGGCAAAAGAATGGGCTTTCCTCGTTCCTCACGAGCTTCCGGTTATGTTTATCTCCGGCGCGCTTGATCCCGTTGGCATGAGCGGCAAGGGCGTTATCGCGGCATCCGACGCTCTCGTCAGAGCGGGTATGGATCCGACAGTTATTCTTTATCCGGGCGACAGACATGAGATTCTCAACGAGGACGACAAGGACAAGGTTTATAACGACGTTCTCGCGTGGATTAATTCAATTTACGTTTCATAGGAGCTATTGGTTTGTCAGTTAATCTGAATGTTTCCGATGCCGAAAAGCAGAGGCAGGCGGAGTATAGCGAAAAGGTGCAGGAGCTTCTGTCACACAGATATCCCGACAGGGCGCCCAGAGCCTATATTCATACCTACGGTTGTCAGGGCAACGTTGCCGATTCCGAGAGAATTATGGGTATGCTTAAGGTAATGGGCTACGAATTCTGCGATTCTCTTGAGGATGCGGATTTCGTGCTGTACAACACCTGCGCTGTACGCGAGCACGCCGAGGACAGAGTTTTCGGTAACGTCGGAATTCTTAAAAAGTACAAGGAAGAAAACCGAAACTTAATAACTGCGCTGTGCGGCTGTATGATGCAGCAACAGCACGTACGCGATAAGATTTACAAGAGCTATCCTTACGTTGATATCGTTTTCGGCACGAACGCTGTTCACAAGCTGCCCGAGCTTCTTTATAAGCGAATGTCGGGCAAAAAGCGTATAGTGTATGCTCCCGATGAAACGGGCGAGATTGCCGAGGACGTTCCCGTTTACCGCGATAAATCGGTAAAGGCATGGCTGCCGATAATGTACGGCTGCGACAATTTCTGCACCTACTGTATCGTGCCTTACGTAAGAGGACGTGAGAGAAGCAGAGAGCCCGAGCAGGTAATTGCCGAAGCTAAGGATATTATTGCGCAGGGTTACAAGGAAATAACGCTTCTCGGACAGAATGTCAATTCATACGGCAAGAACAACAAAAGCGATACGAACTTCGCAGGACTTCTGCGTGAGATAAATGCCCTTGACGGAGAGTTCAGAATACGCTTTATGACCTCGCATCCGAAGGACTGTACAAAAGAACTTATTGACACGATAGCCGAATGTGATAAGGTTTCCAAGCACCTGCATCTTCCGTTCCAGTCCGGCAACGACAGAGTGCTGAAGGCTATGAACCGTCACTATGACCGCGCAAAATATCTTGAACTTATCAACTACGCAAAAGAGAAGATTCCTAATCTTTCGCTGACAAGCGACGTTATAGTCGGTTTCCCCGGCGAAACATACGAAGAGTTTCTCGATACGGTTTCGCTAATAAAAGAAGTTGAGTTCACCTCGCTGTTTACCTTCATTTATTCTCCGCGAAAGGGCACAAAGGCGGCAGAACTGCCCGATCCAGTATCGCGTGAGGAAAAGGGCAGGTGGTTCAAGGAACTGTGTGATGTGCAGGAGGAAATTGCAGCCAAGCGCACCGCTCAGATGAAAGGCAATACATACGAGGTGCTTGTAGAAGGCGAGTCCAAGAATAAGAAGGGCTGGCTTTCGGGCAGAACGGACTCGAACATTATTATTGAATTCCCCGCGACACAGGAACAGTTCGCGCTGACAGGCACATATCAGAACGTGCTTGTAACCGAATCGCTCAACTGGATTTTACGCGGAGAACTCGCAAACGGTAAATAACCTAACGGTTAAATATATATTTTAAGGAGAAAACTATGGAACTCGAAAAGTTAGCGCGTCAGTTAGGCGCAGCAATTCAGCAGGACAAGCTTTATCTTGACTACAATGAGGCTATGAAGGCCAATGAGGCAGACTCAGAGCTCAACGAGCTTATGGGCAAGATCAGACTTCTTCAGATGTCTTATCAGCAGGAAGCTCAGAAGGAAGAGCCCGACGAGGGCAAGCTTAATTCCTACAATCAGGAATTTCAGGGCCTTTATGCTCAGATTATGGGCAACAAGAACATGCAGGCTTACGAGCAGGCAAGACAGGCTCTTGACGATATGATGAACTATATCACGGGCATCCTTGCGCTTTGCGTTCAGGGCGAAGATCCCGAGACCTGCGATCCCAAGGCTCATATGCACGACCACGAGTGCGGCTGCGATTGTGAAAGCTGCTCAGGCTGCTGAACCGATTAACTGATTAATTTTTTGTAGGAGTCGTAAAATGGCAGAATTATCTCCGATGATGAAACAATACTTTGAAATAAAAAAAGATTACCCCGATACAATTCTTATGTTTCGTCTGGGCGACTTTTACGAAATGTTCTTTGAAGACGCTAAGCTCGTCTCCAGAGAACTTGAACTTGTGCTGACCGGCCGTGATTGCGGTCAGGAGGAAAGGGCGCCGATGTGCGGCGTTCCTTTCCACAGTGCAGACGGCTACATAGCAAAGCTTGTAAGCAAGGGCTATAAGGTAGCCATCTGCGAGCAGGTTGAGGACCCGAAGACCGCCAAGGGTATAGTAAAGCGCGAGGTTATACGCGTTATCTCGGCGGGTACGGTTATTGAGAGCAGTATGCTCGACGAGACGAGGAATAATTATCTCGCAGTTGTCTGCTCAACATCCGAGAGTGTTGGCGTGTGCTTTGTTGACGTATCAACCGGCAGTGTTAATCTGACCGAGCTTACCGACAATTACGACGAAAGACTTGTTGACGAGCTTTCACGCTTTATGCCCAGCGAACTACTGATTAATAAGGAAGCCGCAACACTCAAACGCTTTTCAGCCTTTATTGCCAAGAAGCTCGATACTACCGCACAGGTACTGTCTGCGGACAGTTTTGACTTCGACACGGCAAAGAAAACAGTACTTAATCACTTTAAGTGCGAAAGCCTTGAAAAGCTTGATCTTGAAAATAAGCAGAGTGCCGTATGCGCTCTTGGCGCGGCGCTCGCATACTTATATGAAGCTCAGAAAAATGAGCTTGACAATATTAAAAAAATCGATTTCTATACCGATGCAAAGTATATGAAAATCGGTCTGTCAACCAGACGCAATCTTGAAATCACCGAGACTATGCGTGAGCGAGAAAAGCGCGGTTCGCTTCTCTGGGTACTCGATAAGACAAAGACAGCCATGGGCAAGCGCCTTATCAGAAACTGGCTTGAATGCCCTCTGTATGACTGTGCTATGATTTCAAAACGCCATAACGCCGTTCAGGAGCTTTATGACGGTACGGTGCTTCGCGACGAGCTGACCGGCCTGATGGTTGATATTTACGATATGGAACGCCTTATGACAAGGGTGCTCTATAACACAGCTAATGCAAAAGAGCTTCTGTCGCTTAAGACAACGCTTGCGCCGTTACCGAGAATCAAGGAATTGACGGGCGCCTGCAAGTCCGCGCTGCTTAAGGAAATACACGGCGATATTGATTTGCTTGAGGATGTTTACAACCTTGTGGATGAGGCAATCGACGAAAACGCGCCGTTCTCGGTGCGCGAAGGTGGAATGATAAAATCCGGCTTCAACGCCGAGCTTGACGAACTGCGAAATATAGTTCACGGCGGCAGGGATTTCCTTAACGAGCTCGAGCTCAAAGAGCAGGAGAGTACGGGTATTAAGAAGCTGAAAATCAAATACAACAAAGTTTTTGGCTATTTTATTGAAGTGCCAAATGCATATAAGGAGATTGTTCCCGAGAACTATATCAGAAAGCAGACGCTTGTAAACTGTGAGCGATACATAACCGAGGAGCTCAAAGAACTTGAAACCAAGGTCCTCGGCGCTCAGGAGAGAATCGTTTCACTTGAATATGAAATATTCTCGTCAATCCGTAAAAAGATAGGCGAGCAATTCGACAGAACATCAAGGACATCCAAGGCAATCGCTGCGCTTGATACTCTCTGCTCACTGGCTGCGGTTGCGGTTGCAAACAACTATACCCGTCCCGATATCAACAACACAGACGAGATTATAATAAAAGATGGCAGACATCCTGTAATCGAAAAGATGCTTAAGGATATGCCGTTTGTTCCCAACGATACTACGCTCGACTGTAAGGAAAACAGAATTGCAATTATTACCGGCCCGAATATGGCGGGTAAATCGACATATATGCGTCAGGTTGCAATAATTACCATGATGGCGCAGATGGGCTCGTTTGTTCCCGCGTCCTACGCGTCAATAGGACTTGTTGACAGCGTGTTTACGCGCGTAGGCGCTTCGGATGATCTGGCTTCGGGGCAGTCGACCTTTATGGTTGAAATGAGCGAGGTTGCCGAGATACTTGAAAATGCGACCAACAAGAGCCTGATTATTCTTGATGAAATCGGCAGAGGCACTTCGACCTTTGACGGTATGAGTATTGCGAAAGCGGTAATTGAGTATATTGCCGACAATAAGAAAATCGGCGCCAAGACGCTTTTCGCAACTCACTATCATGAGCTGACCGAGCTCGAAAACGAACTTAAATGCATCAAGAATTACAATATCGCCGTAAAGAAACGCGGCGAGGACATTATTTTCCTGCGCCGTATTGTCCGCGGCGGAGCGAGCAGCAGTTACGGTATCGACGTAGCGAGACTTGCGGGCGTACCCGATACGGTTGTCAGACGCGCAAAGGTTATACTCAAATCGCTTGAGGACGGTGATTCCGTTTATCAGCCACGCGCCAAGTCCGATTACGATACCGAGCAGGAGCTTTTACAGATGAGCTTCTCCTCGTCCAACAGCGATGAGATTGCCAAGGAATTAAGAGAACTTGACATTAATACATTAACTCCCATTGAAGCAATGACCAAGCTGTTTGAACTTGCGAACAAGGCTCATAAGGGAGAATAAAGATAAAAGACCGAACGGAGGTGTGCGGCTATGGGAAAAATTAATAAACTGCCCAGAAGTATATGGGAACTGATAGCCGCAGGCGAGGTTGTCGAAAGACCTGCTTCCGTGGTTAAGGAGCTTATTGAAAACTCGATTGATGCGGGAGCCGATACGGTTACCGTTGAAATTCAGTCGGGCGGAATACGCTATATTAGGATTACCGACAACGGTTGCGGAATTGCGCGTGAGGATGTGCCCACCGCTTTTATAAGTCACGCTACGAGCAAAATTGAGAAAGCAACCGACCTTGACGCTATCGGAACACTGGGCTTCCGCGGTGAAGCGCTGTCCTCGGTTGCGGCTGTGTCTCAGGTTGAGATGCTGACCAAGACTGCGGAAGAAGCAGTCGGTACACGAATTGTCATCAGAGGCGGCGAGACCGTTTCAATAGATGACGCGGGCTGTCCGGACGGAACGACGGTTATTATCAGGGATTTGTTTTACAACACTCCCGCGAGAATGAAATTCCTTAAATCCGACAAGTCCGAGGGTATGGCGGTTGCAGGCGTAGTAGATAAGCTTGCGCTTTCCCATCCCGAGGTTGGAATACGCTTTATAAAGGACGGAAAGCAGATAATGCTCACGAGCGGCAACGGCTCGCTTAAGGATGCAATTTACTCGGTTTACGGAAGGGAATTTGCCGATTCGCTTCTGGAATGCGAATATGAACTCGGCGGTATGAGGGCGAAGGGCTTTATTTCTATGCCTCACGAATCCCGCGGTTCGGGCTCAATGCAGGTGTTCTTTGTCAACAACAGATTTATAAAATCAAAGACCGCGTGCGCAGCGCTTAACGAAGCGTACAAGAATTCAATTATGGTCGGCAGATTCCCGGCGTGTGTTCTTTTTATCGACGTAGCGCCCGAGCTTGTTGACGTAAACGTTCATCCTGCCAAGACGGAAGTTCGCTTCTCTAACGAGAAGGCAATATTTGACCTTGTTTACTACGCGGCTAAAAATACGCTTGCTGTTGACAATTCAAGACCGCAGGTTAAGCTTGATAACGTAAAATCAGCAGCAGAGCTGCTCGCAAAACCTGTACCGGAAACCAAGCAGGAAAGTTTTTATGATTATCATCCTGCCGACAGTGTATATAAACCCGAGCCTAAAGTTACTCTCCGCGATGCCGCGCAATCGGTTTACGGCGGGGATGAGGATTTGCCCGACCTTTCGGTAAAAACCGCTGTCAGCGAAGAAAAACCTGAGATTAAAACCGAGATTAAAAACGAGGCTCAACCGAAGAAGGATGTCAGCTTCAGATATCTCGGAGAGGCGTTCAGAACGTATATTTTTGCCGAGTACAACGGCAAACTTGTAATTATCGACAAGCATGCCGCCCACGAGAGAATGCTTTACAATAAGCTCAAAAGCGAAATGGGCGAGGCGCCAAGTCAGATGCTTCTCAAGCCCGTAAGTGTGCTTCTCTCCAAGGATGAATACATGGCGGTTGTCGAGAATACCGACGTTATGACGCGTGCGGGCTTCGATATTGAGGATTTCGGCGAGGGAACGGTTATCGTAAGAGCGTGTCCGCTGAACCTTGAGGGCGAGGATATCACGGGGCTTGTAGGTGAAATGGCGTCATATCTTGTAAATAACAAGAGAAGCGTTGAGCCCGAAAAGCTTGACTGGCTTTACCACAATATTGCCTGCCGCGCCGCTATAAAGGCCGGCAACGTGCAGACTGATTACGAGCTTATTGAGTTTACAAAACAGCTTCTTGCCGACGAAAGCATACGTTTCTGCCCTCACGGCAGACCCGTGCTTATAGAAATGACCAAATACGAGCTTGACAAACAGTTCGGGAGGATTCAGTAATGGATAAAATCCCGTTGCTTGTTATAGTCGGTCCTACCGCGTCGGGTAAAACTGCACTCGCGGTTGAATGTGCGCTTGAGTTCGGCGGCGAGGTCGTTTCTGCCGATTCAATGCAGATTTATAAGGGCATGAATATCGCTACGGCGAAACCGAATGCCGACGAAATGAAGGGTGTTAAGCACCGTCTGATTGATTTCGTTGACGTTACCGATAACTATAGCGTTGCCGATTACGTAAAAGATGCAAACGAGGCGATTGACGCAATTGTTGGTGAAGGAAAACTGCCGATACTCTGCGGCGGTACGGGACTGTATGTTGATTCGCTTGTCAACAATATCAGGTTTTCTCAGGAGGAAACCGACAGCGAGCTTCGCAGAAGACTCGAAGAAAAAATGGAAAAAATCGGTGCTGAAGCTATGCTTGAAGAGCTTGCGCAGTTTGACCCTGAGACAGCCGAAAGACTGCATGCTAACAACAAAAAACGCATAATAAGAGCGTTTGAGGTGTATATGTCAACGGGCAAGACGTTTTCCGAAATGCAGGTTTTGTCGCGTGAGGAACCGTCGAGATTTAATTCCGTGTTTATCGGCATAGGCTTTGAGGACAGACAGAAGCTTTACGAAAGAATTGACAGGCGTGTTGATATAATGCTTGAAAACGGACTTGTCGAAGAGGCTAGGGAGTACTATGACTTACCCGAGAAGGCTACGTCATCCCAGGCGATAGGTTACAAGGAATTAAAGCCATATTTTGAAGGTGAAATAACGCTTGAACAATCGGTTGATAACCTTAAGCTTGCGACAAGGCACTACGCCAAGCGCCAGCTGACGTGGTTCAGGCGAAACGAAAATATAAGATGGTTCAATTTTGACACTTATACGGATTTCAGGGCGTTTTCGGACGACGTAAAAGAATATGTGAGGAGGAAGCTTTATGAGTGAAACGAGAAGCGAAAAAATCTTAAAGTTCAAAAGCAACAAAAAGTATATGACTATAGTCTATATAGTTATAGCTTTGCTGTTTATTGCATTCTTCCTCTACCAGCTTTTCAAGATTAACTACGAACCCGTTAAAACAGAGGTAGCTCTCGAAAAGACGGTTGCCGCAAGCGCGGTTGCGGATTCGTTTATCGTAAGGGATGAATACCCGATAAGCGCTTCGGTTTCTGGCACGCTCGTTCCGCTCGTTGAGGACGGAAAACGCGTTGCTTCAGGCGACAACGTTGCGGTAGTTTTCACAAATGAAGAGGCCGCGAAGAGTTATAACGAAATTAAAAATCTCGAAAAAAGCATTTCATATTACTCTTCGCTTCAGAATAAGGTCGGCGTACAGACCGCCGACATCACTCCGCTCGACGACAGAGTTTATTCATCGTGTGAGGAATACATTATCGCAATTAACAAAGGCAGATATGACAGTTTTTACAGCTTTGAGGAAAATGTCAGAGATGCTATAACCTCGCGTCAGCTTTCGACGGGCGCAATTATTGATCCGAGCGTTAAGCTGGAGGAGCTGACAACAAGACTTGAACAGTTAAAGCAAAAGAATATCGGTTACAGTACAATCAACGCTCCGCATCCCGGTTATTACGTCAGCGTTGCGGACGGATTTGAGGACGCCGTTGAGTATAACCGCGTTGCCGAACTGACAACTCAGGAGATTATGGGACTGTTTGACGAGTCGTTGCAGCCAAAGAGCACAGAGTTGTATCTCGGCAAGCTCGTTGACGGCTTTAACTGGTATATACTTTGCGTTCTCAACTACGACGATGCGGTACGTCTTTCTAAGGGCGAAAAGGTAAAAATTGAGTTTACCATGACTACCGCCGAGCCGCTTACGGCGACGGTTGTCAATATAGCGAATACCATCGACGGCAAAGCTGCGGTTATATTCAGGTCTAATCTGATGAATGACGAATACGCTTCTCTCCGCCGGGAGCAGATACGCGTTACCTTCGACGAGCATGTTGGTTATCAGATTAGCAACAGGGCTATCCGTGAGATTGACGGTGAGAAGGGTGTATTTGTATTGAGCGGAAATATCGTTAAGTTCAAAAAGATTAATATCGACTATTCCGACAACGAATACTCGATATGCAACAATCCCGAAAACAAGAGCGGCTATGTTCAGCTCTACGATGAAATAATAGTGGAAGGAACCGATCTTTATGACGGAAAAATCATTGATTGAGGAAAAGTTCAGAGATATTGAGTACAATCTCAAAACCATAAACGAGGATATTGCCGAGGCGGCGGTAAAATCTGGCAGAAAACCCGAGGATATCGAGTTTATGGCGGTCACTAAAACCGTTGACGAAATGTATATCAATCACGCCTTGGATTGCGGTATAAAGCTTATCGGCGAAAACAAGGTTCAGGAAATGCTTCGCAAAAAGCCGAATCTTAAGCTTGACGGCGTCAGGAAAAACCTTATCGGACATCTTCAGTCCAATAAGGCTTCGCAGATTGTCGGCGAGGTTGATATGATTGAGTCGGTTGATTCTCTGAAAATAGCCCGTGAAATCGGAAAGCAGTCCTTAAAGAAGGGGATAGTTACCGACGTGCTTCTTGAGGTCAATATCGGTATGGAGGAATCCAAGACGGGTTTTATGCCCGATGAGGTGCCGGAAAAAATATATGAAATTGCGGAAATTGAGGGCATAAAGGTCTGCGGATTGATGACAATACCCCCGATTTGCGAAAAAAATGCCGAACTTTGTAAATTTTTTAATAAAATATACAATATGTATGTTGACATTGACTCAAAAATAATAGATAATGTATGTATGAGAGTTTTGTCAATGGGTATGTCGGGTGATTATACCGAGGCAATTCTCTGTGGTTCAAACCACGTCAGAATCGGTTCAAAAATATTCGGACCGAGAATTTACTGAGAATAATTTATAGGAGGATATATTATGAGCTTAAAGGACAAATTGAGTAAGTTTATTCAGGTTTCCGAGGATGAGTATTACGACGCTCCCGAGACCGAGGAGTATGAGGAATATGAGGAAGAGGATCAGGAGAACTACGAGCCTGTTCCGCGCTTCAATCCCAGAAGCTTCAAAGAGAATAAGAATAATGACAGTAAGGTTGTCAGCATCAACCCTTCGTCCAAGCTTCAGGTAGTTCTTACCAAGCCGAAGACAATGGAAGAGGCGAGAGTTATCGCCGACAGCGTTAAGCAGAAGAAGGCCGTAGTTGTTAATCTTGAATCCGTTAACGGCGAGACCTGCAGACGAGTTCTCGACTTCTTAAGCGGTGTTACTTATGCTACCAACGCAACCATGCGTCAGGTTGCCAACGGAACATTTATGATTACTCCTCAGAACGTTGACGTAAACGGCGACGTTATCAGCGAGCTGGGTAATAACGGCTTTGTACTTGACTAATAATAAAGGAGAATTTGTAACATGCTGACTCCCGATAAAATTAAGAATAAGACTTTCCAGACTACGGGTAAGGGCTCGTACAGAGCGGAAGAGGTTAATGCCTTTATGGAAGAGGTATCGGCTTCTTACGAGCAGGTTTTCCGTGAGAACGGTGAAATCATAAAGAAGATGAGCATCCTTGCCAACAAGGTTGAGGAATATAAGAAGGAAGAGGATTCTCTTCGCTCTGCTCTTTTGTCAGCTCAGAAGCTTGCCGATCAGATTACCGCCGAGGCTCAGGAAAAGGCTGACAGCGTTGTTGCCGAAGCTAAGGCTAAGGCTGACGCGATAGTTGCCGAGGCTGAGAGCAAGGCTCAGAAGCTTGAGAGTGACGCAAAAACTCAGGCTGACGCTAAGATTTATGAGGCCAACAAAGAGGCTAACGAGGTTATCGGCGGTGTGAACCGTAAGGTTACCCAGGAAAAGCTCGTTCTTGAGATGCTCCAGAGAGAGGTCGGTGCCTTCAAGAACAAGATGATGGATATGTACAAGGATCATCTTTCTTTGCTTGACAGACTTCCTTCAATTGCCGCTGAGCAGGCTGAGGCTGAGGCTCCTGTTGAGGAAGCTCCTGTTGAGGAAACCGTTTCCGAAGAGGCTACCAAAGAAGCAGCCGAGAGCGCCGATGACGTAATCGAGGCTCTTGAAGATGTAGCAGGTGACAGCGATGACGGCTTCGTATTTATTGATACGGAAGCTGACGACGAAGAAGCCGAAACTGAGGAAGAGGCAGCTGCCGAAATCCTTACCTATGAGCCCACTGCAGCTCTTGACGATACAGATGAGTTTGCGCTTGATTCAACATCCTCCGATGAGGGCGAGCTCGTATTCGAAGACGTTGCTTCGGGTTCGGACGAGGAAGACGGTTTTTCGCTTTCCTTCGACGATGTTGACCTTGATGACGACGAGGAAGAAGAGGTTATAGAGCCTATCGCTTCCGAATATGCTCCCGCTGATGAAATCAGTGAGGAAAAGGATGACGAGGAAGACGATGAGGGCTTCTCGTTCAAGGGATTTTTCAAAAAGAAATAATCAGAGGGTGAAACAATGCTTCAGCTTATAACTGTATTGGTTATCGCCGCGCTAATCGCGGTCGATCAGCTTATAAAGTTTGCCGTGCTGGAGCATTTGGCCCCAATAGGCAGCTATTGCCTTATAGATAAAGTATTAAGTCTGACGTACGTTGAAAACACCGGTGCCGCATTCGGCTCACTTAGCAGTCATACTGCTTTGCTGAGCGCTTTTACGGCGGTTGTGCCTGTAGTCGGACTTATTTACTTATTAACTGGAAAAAGCACCTCAAAGCTTGCTTACGTCTGCATTACCGCGATTATTGCCGGCGGTGCCGCAAATCTTATAGACCGCGTGTTCAGAGGTTATGTAATCGATTATATCGAGCCGTTGTTCGTAAAGTTTGCGGTGTTCAATTTTGCCGATATTCTTGTCACCTGCGGTGCGATAATACTAATTATCCGATTGATTTACGATATAGTGAAGCAGGCTGAAGAAGATAATGCGAATAAAGGGGAGAGCGCCGATGAATAGTATCAGTATTCTCGTCGACAGCCAGTTTGAGGGTGAGAGAATCGACCGCTTTCTGGCGTTCGTGTTTCCCGCTTCATCACGTTCGTATATACAGAAAGCCATTGAAAGCGGCGGCGTACTTGTAAACGGCAGTTTTGTCGGCAAAAGCTATAAGATAAAAGCCGAGGACAGTGTTGAATACACACCGCTTGAACCCGTTAAGCTTTCGGTCGAGGCTGAAAATATACCGCTCGATATCGTTTATGAGGACGACGATTTGCTCGTTGTAAACAAGCCGAAGGGCATGGTTGTTCATCCTGCGCCGGGTAATTATACCGGCACGCTCGTCAATGCTCTGATGTATCACTGCGGAGACACTCTCTCAGGTATTAACGGCGTTTTACGACCGGGAATAGTTCA
>JAEEUJ010000025.1 GCA_016290515.1 Clostridiaceae bacterium | reverse complement strand
AGACTCATTTCATACAGCCACTCCGCACCGGGAAGCCATTCCTCAAGACTGGCGGTGCCCGGCAGCATCATCCACAGCGCATCGCAGACGTTGTCACCGCTGAAAACTATTCCGTCAGCCTCGTCAACGAGAGCGATTGAGCCCCAGGTATGACCTGCAGTGTGGTGAAGCTTAATCTCTTTTGAGCCAAGGTCGAAAACTTCGTCGCCGTTAAGCTTTATGATTTTCGGTTTTGGTTTATTACGGAATTCCGAAAAGCTGACATGTGTATCCTTTGCGCCTTCTGCTCCCTTAAGAAACATTTTTCTCATTATATACGAACGCTGAATATCGTTAAGCAGTCTGCAGTCGTCCTTATGAAGATATATCTCGTCAAATTGCCAAGCGCCCCCGATATGGTCAACGTGTCCGTGAGTCATTACCGCAACAATCGGTAAATCCGTTATTTTACGCACTGCGCCCTTCATATCGCAAAAGCCCAGACCGCAGTCGATAAGCATGGCTTTTTCACTGCCGATAACGAGATAACAGTTCGTTCCGTTCGGGTCTTTCAGCAGATAAACGCCATCTTTGATTTTTACACTTTCAATATCAGTTCGGAGCATAATTACACCTCGATATAATGATAGGTTTTTATTGACGATTTGTCAATAAAAAACATTATATATAAATTTGTATAACAGATTGATTATAAAAAATTATTGTGCTATACTTAGAGCATTCAGGGGAAGGAGTTTTGAATATGGCAAAAGCAAAAGAAAAAGCTGTTGAGAATCAGCACCCGAATAAAATAGGCATCAAGGAAGGTATGGGCTATATGCTCGGTGATGCGGGCAATCTGTTCGTACTTACCTATGTTTCCTATGCTCTTAAGATTTTCTATACCGACGTTCTCAAAATCGCCGCCAACAAGGTTGCCACGCTATTCCTAGTAACCAGGCTCTGGGACGCGATTAACGACCCGCTCTGGGGCGGTATAGTTGCCAAACGCAAGCCCACCAAGGACGGTAAATTCAGACCGTATATCAAGTGGGTTGCTATTCCCGTTGCCGTCGCACAGCTTCTGTGCTTCTACGATATTTCAAAGCATACGAGCAATCCGATATTAATACTCATTTTTGCTTATGTCACATACATAATGTTCGGTATGATGTACACGGGCATCAACGTTCCGTTCGGCTCGCTCGCATCGGTTATTACAGACGACCCCGAGGGCAGAACTCTTCTTTCAACCTTCCGTTCAATCGGCGGCGGAATCGGCGGTGCTGCGCCTCTGCTTGTCGCTCCCCTTCTTATTTATGACAAGCACGTTCGTCCCGACGGCACAACATTCAACACTGCAAATGCCGGCGGTATGTTTAAGTTCGCGCTGGCAATGTGCATCTGCTCTATAGTATTCTATCTTGCCTGCTTCAAGTCGACCAAGGAGCGTGTAAAGTCTGAGGCAGAGCCGCATATTGATATGAAGAAGGCCTACGGCGCCATGTTCAAGTCACGACCCTTCGTCGTGCTTGCCATAACCGGTGTTCTTATCAGCGGTCAGCTTCAGTTTGCTTCATATAACAACTACCTTTACAAGAATTATTTTGAAAACACAAATCTTTCGATACTCGGCTCAATAGCACAGTATCTGCCGATGGCAATAATGATACTCTTCACGCCCAAACTCGTTAAGCGCTTCGGCAAGAAAGAGCTTGCAGGCTTCGGCTCAATGTTTGCCGCGGCCGCCGCTATCGCCTGCTATGTAATTAAGCCCAGACCCGACCAATCATGGATATTTATGATTGTACTGTTCATAATCGGCTTCGGTTATTCCTTCGTTTCTATAACCAACTGGGCGGTCGTTGCCGACGTTATCGACTATCAGTACGTTAAGACCGGCATACGCTCGGAAAGCGCCATATATGCCGTTTACACCTTCTCACGTAAGCTCGGTCAGACTATTGCCGACTACGTAGGACTTATGCTTCTCAACCACGTCGGCTACACCGAGGAAATGGCGAGTATCGGTTATAAGGAAGGCGTCAGCGAGGGAATACTTATGATTTGCACGCTCATTCCCGCCATAACCTACACGGCAATCTGGCTTCTCTACAGATTCGCTTATCCTCTGACAAAGGAAAAGCTTCAGCCCATCTACGAACAGGTCAGAGAATCCAACGAATCCGCTTCTTAAATAATGAAATGCCTTGATTAATTCAAGGCATTCTTTATAGGTAAAAAATGAAAAAGTCTATTAAAACAACTTTATGCATAACAATCTCACTGCTGATTATTATATCAGCGGTCTCCCCTGCATTTGCCGCAGCGCCTGCTTTACCGCAGGTAAATACAAACGCGCGCCATACGGTCTGCACCTCGCTTTCCGAAAGTGCAAGAAACTATTACAGCGGTCAGTACAGTTACAGTAATCTCTCAAAGCTCAGCGGAGCGGCAAATAGCACCGACAGTTATGCCGCCTCTCAGGGCAATCAGCTATATAACGCGCTTAAAACACTTATGAGCAGCACTCAGAGTTATTTTCCCGTTTACAGCGGAAAGAATCCCGGTTCACTCGCCTATTACTGGACCAGCACCGACGCCGTCGGAAGCAGCGATTACTATGCTATGTTTTATTCTGACGCTCCGAGCAATTCAACGCTTGTCAGCCTGAGCCGCGAGCACGTCTGGCCTAAGAGCATGGCATCGTTTTATGAAAAATACGGCGGTGCGGATTTACATCATCTGCGTCCCGTTGACAATAATATCAACTCGACCAGAAGCGACCATCCCTTCGGCTATGTCAACAAAGCTTTCGCAAGCGGAACAACAGTCGGTACTCTGGATTCCGTAACTGTTTACTGGCTCAATCCAAAGGCTGATTTATTTGAAGTCAAGGACGATATAAAGGGTGATATTGCGAGAATTTTACTATATGTATATTGCCGTTGGGGACAGCCTAATTTGTATTCCGACGTAAGTTCAAAATACCTTCCCCCTCTCGACAGCGACGATAATAAGGATTCGGGCGCTAAGGTAATCGAAAGTCTTGACACGCTTCTGCAGTGGTGCGAGGACGATCCCGTTGACACCTGGGAGATGCGCCGTAACGACCTTATTGAGCAGGTTCAGGGCAACCGCAACGTCTTTATTGACTATCCCGAGCTTGCATGGCTTATGTTCTCACTCAAAGTTCCTGCGGGACTGACAAGTCCTACCAAAACGGGATGCACTCATAACTGGCAGATTGCCGCTCACACCGACGCGACCTGCACTTCTAACGGTTACGATCTTAAGCACTGCTCAAAATGCGGCGAAGACAGAAAGTTCATATATCATACAGTTGAGCATACTGACTCCGACCGAAACGAATACTGTGACAATTGTAATAAAAAACTCGTTTTATCTACACAAATGACAAAGATAAACGAGCTTAAAGATAACACGCGAATCGTGCTCTATCATCCGTATTCAAAAACATCCGTTTCAAGGAACAGTTGTTTGTACGGCAAGCTTGCGCCTTCGAACTCATATATAATGAACTCAAAGCTTGATATAGCCGAAGACTGCTGTGTATTTAATGTTATTGCGACCGAAGGCGGATACTATCTTAAATACAAGAATCTTTACCTTACAAGCGGAGCTACGGGTAATAGTTTATTTTTGACTTCTACCCCAAACGAATACAGTGTCTGGTACACTCAACCCAGCACCTACAATTCAAGATGTCTTATAATTAATAAAAACGCCGTTTACAATGATAAAGCGCAGGCGCTTCAATACTACAACGGTAATTTCACTACCTATTCCGTTAAGGACACTTCAAATTTCCAGTTCGAGATTTACGAAAACGACAGCTATTATTTCGGTTATCCCGACGTACACGAAAATGACTGGTTCTTCGAAGCGGTTAAGTACTGTGACGTTCACAATTACATTAACGGTTATTCAAACGGACTTTTCGGTCCGGCCGACAAGCTTCAACGGCAGGATTTCGTTGTAATACTTGCAAGAATTGCAAACGCCGACTTAACGGCTTACGCGAAGACCGCAACATCACTTAAAGACGTTGCCGACTCTAAGTATTACACAAACGCAGTCAAGTGGGCAGTAGCAAAAGGAATTGTCAAAGGCTATGACAACGGTAAATTCGGTGTCGGTGATACGATAACAAGAGAGCAGATTGTTACAATGCTTTACCGTTATCTGAACTCACCTGCCGTGTCTGCCGATTCAAAAGTTCTGAACGGCTTTGCTGACAGAAACCGCGTAAGCGCATTTGCGAAAAACGCAATGATATGGGCGGTTGAAAACGGTATTATCAGCGGTAAGAATGCAAGCACACTTGCTCCGACCGACAGTGCTTCCCGTGCAGAAACAGTTACAATTATAATGCGTATGGACAAAAGAGGAATGTTTGATTGAGCGATTAATCGTATTCTGTAATTGCTTCGGTGAAAGCAGGATAAATGAACTGCTTGCCCCTCAGAAACATAAGAACCTGCCTACGGCAGAACCTTAATACTCGCTTTGCTCGTAAAATGTCGCACTGCTCGCTTGGAGCGCTTCGCATTGTTCCTTGTTTCTTCACCTCACTTGCACGCCTTTATCTGCCACCGGCAGCGGCGTGCTCGTTCGCCCCGGCACGCCTCGGCTTCAAGATACTTGACACAAAACACAAAAATAAAGGACGGATACCTTACGGTACCCGTCTTTATTTTGGCAGGGGCAGAAGGCTTGCCGTCTGCTGCGGCTACGCCTTGCATACTTATGGCTCACGACCGTTGCTTCGCAACAGTACCCGTTTCGCCGCTCTGAGCTAAAAACAATTCACCGAATTGTTTTCTTAACGCTCAGACCCTCACGGGTTCAAGTCCTTCTTAATTGTACATAAAAAATAAAGGACGGATACCTATCGGTATCCGTCTTATTTTTGGCAGGGGCAGAAGGACTTGAACCCTCGGCACGCGGTTTTGGAGACCGCTGCTCTACCAACTGAGCTATACCCCTGTGTTCTGAGCGCTTGTATATTATAACATATTAAATCCGTTTGTCAATGGAAAAATTAAAATATAAAGCAGTATGAACAGCGTTAACAGCAACAAAAATCCACCGACCTGAGCCGGTGGATTTTATAATTGATTATTGCTTATCAGTCAAACATACCTGCGTTATCCATACGCATTACAACAGTTGCGATTTCAGCTCTTGACTGAGTATCGGTCGGAGCGAGCGTTTCGTCGTCCTTGCCGGTTATAATGCCGTTATTGACCGACCAGATCATAGCCTCCTTAGCAAATGCGCTCGTTTTGTCAGCGTCCGTAAAGCTGTCAAGCGCACTTTCGTCGCCGGTTGCGGGAGAGCCGAGGTATCTGTAAAGAATTGTTACAACCTGCTCTCTCGTTATCATATCGCCTACGCCAAATTTACCGTTTTCGTAACCCTTGATAATTCCCCTGTCAACCGCCCAAGCGACAGCCCTGCCGTAATATGAATTCATGTCCACGTCGGGCAGCGTACAGCTTGTATACTTGCTTAAATCGGCGCCTGCGGCTCTGGCAAGAATAACAACGAAGTCCTGACGCTGAAGCGAATCAGCCGGCCCGAAATAGCCGTTTGCGTAGCCCGTGATTAAGCCGTTGCGTGCGCAGTACTGAGCCGCATCAAAGAACCAGTCCTCCTTATTGACGTCAGGGAAAGGAACAACGGCAATTTCCTTAAAGGTTGCCGTGTATGTCGTTTCGCCAGTTACGGCTTCGATATCCTTATCCCATTTGTCAAATTCATAGATATAGCTGTCATCCGTCTCTCTTGCCGGGATTTCGCCCGTATAAGAGGGAGTTTCGCCGTAGTCAAGAACCTCGGACTGTAATACGGTGCCGTCGTAGTTGACAAAGCTGACAGTATAACTCCTGAGCGTAGGAGTAAACGTGGCCGTGTAGGTAGCCTCACCCGTTACGGCTTCAATTTCTTTATCCCAGCCTGCGAATGTGTAAGTGTACTGAGCATCGGCGGGTTTTTCGGGAGTTGCTCCTGTGTATTCTGGAGTTTTACCGTATTCAACATCACCGGACTGAAGCTCTGTGCCGTCAAAGTTTTTGAACGTTATTTTATATGAGCCGGAAACAACCGTAAACGTTGCCGTATCCGAATTGGATGTGTATTTTCTTGTATCGCCGTTAAAGATACCTTCAACGGTATGCTCGCCGATGAAAGAAGCATCTGTCGGAAGACAGAAAACCGCAACGCCGTTTTCGCCCCAAATTGTACCATATTCCGAACCGTCTATTCTGAACGTTACAGAGCCATGAGCGCTTTCGTTGCTGACTACATAAGCGTCCGACGGATAATTTAACGTTATTGTAACATCCTTGCCGACTTTGACGTACTCGGTTGCCGTTACCGTAATTTCGGGAGATACTGGTGTTATAGTGAACTCTTTCTCAATATCGGCATGTCCCGAAACCGTGAACGAAACAACTGCCTTATAGTCGCTTGGCCATATAGCTTCGCTTACCGTTTCACCTGAAGTGTCTGTACATTTCCAAAACGACAGCGAATAATCGGTGCCTGCGGTTAAGTCTGTTACGCCCGCCGTGAGGGAGCTTACTGTCGGAGCAAGCTCAGTATCGTTACAGATATAAGATTCGGGCTCAGTCCAGGTTACTTCCACTTCAGCTTTTGCATTCCAGTCGGCAGGTGTAATATTATCAGCCGTTTCCTGTTCGCCGCTGTCGTTAAAGTCAAAGCCCTTAAGGTGCGGATAGAACCAGTAATACTTACCGTCTGCGTCATCATTTCCGTCAGCTTTAACAAGCCATACGGAAGTATCGGAGAACCCCATATTTGACAAAGCGTCCGTTCCCGTCATTTCTGCTACGGTAAGGCCTTTTACATTTGTTACTGTTGCATTGCCCTCTGCTATTCCGATTGCCATTGCCGTGTTAAAGCCAAAGTTATCAAAACAGCAGTTAGTAACATTTATCTTTCCGCCGCTATTACATTTATTATATCCTATTATTCCGCCAACATAAGAACTATTGTATGTTGATGTAACCTGTCCTATGTTATAGCAGTTGATAACATTATTTATAGTTCCGTCGGATAAAGCATTATTCCATCCTACTATTCCGCCGACATAAGCACTTCCGACGGTTGCTGTAACTGCTCCGGTGTTATAGCAATTTATTATATTTGATTTTTTATCAGTTTCCGTACAGTCATTATTTCCGGCTATTCCTCCGACATTGTCCTTGCCGTTAACTTTTCCTAAGTTATAACAATTCTTTACAGTGCCATTCCAGTTTTCCCCGACTATACCGCCGACACAAGACTCACCTTTAACAGTTGCCGTGTTATAACAGTTCTGCACAGTACCGAAGCTTTGTCCTACTATTCCGCCGACATTGATTTCTCCGCCGTTGACATCGGAAGTGTTATAACAGTTCTGTATTGTACCGAAATTTAATCCGGCTATTCCGCCGACATATTCGTTGCCTTTTATTTTTCCGCCTTCAAGACCAACGTTCTGTATAACGCCGCCTTCGGCGACACGGTTGAACAGACCTGCATAACCACCGTAATCCGAAGGAGTTGTAAGGCCTATAATCTTATGCCCGTCGCCGTCAAATATACCTTCGTAGTAATTCGTAATATTACCGATTGGCGTCCACGCTTCATCGTCAGCTACAATATCGGCTGTGAGAATGGCATTTAGATCGGTTCTGCCGTTGTTATTTACCTCATTTGCAAACGCTTTGAGCTCGGCATAATTTGAAATCTCCATTGCATTGGCTTTCAGTTTGCGAGATGCCCAGTCGGAATTGCTGCCGCTGTTATCGTATTCAAATCCCTTGAGATGGGGATAGAAGGTATAAAAATCTGTATTTTCCTTTACAAGCCATACGGATGTGTCGGAGAACCCCATGTTTGTCAGAGCGCCCGTACCTGTCATTTCGGCCGTGGTAAGACCTTTTACATTTGTTACTGTTGTATTGCCCATGTTTGATCCGATTGCATTCCAGTTGTTTTCACTCGTTGCGCCGGGAACAGTTACAACGTTTCTGTCATAATAACAGTTTGCAACCTTTGCAGTTCCGCCGCCTGGAGCGTAATTATATCCAACTATTCCGCCGACTTTAGCATTACTGCCCGTTTCTGTAACTGCTCCCGTGTTATAACAGTTTGCAACCTTTGCAGTTCCGCCGCCTGGAGCGTAATTATATCCAACTATTCCGCCGACTTTAGCATTACTGCCCGTTCCTGTAACTGCTCCCGTGTTATAACAGTTGGTAACTTCTGCTGTCCCGCCTGGAGCGTAATTAGATCCGACTATTCCGCCGACATTAGCATAATTGCCCGTTCCTGTAACTGTTCCTGTGTTATAACAGTTAGTAACTTCTACAGTTCCGCCGCCTGAAGCGTGATTATTTCCGACAATTCCGCCGACATAATCATAATTGCCCGTTCCTGTAACTGCTCCTGTGTTATAACAGTTGGTAACTTCTGCAGTTCCATTGCCGTTGCTATAATTATATCCGACTATTCCGCCGACATAGTCAACGCCATTAACAGTTCCTGTGTTATAACAATTCTGCACGGTGCCGAAACTGCGGCCGACTATTCCGCCGACTTTATAGCTTCCGTTTATACTTCCGCCTTCAAGACCGACATTCTTTATAACGCCGCCCTCACCGACATAGCCGAAAAGTCCTGCGGAATCACCGTAATTCTCAGGAGTTGTAAGTCCCGTAATCTTATGCCCGTCGCCGTCAAATGTACCTGTGTATTTGATTATACTGTCTCCTGCTCCAGAGCCATTTCCGATTGGCGTCCACTCTGCATCGTCAGCTACAATATTACCTGTCAGCTTGGCGTTTGCACCTGTTTGGCCGTCGTTTACCTTTTCGGCAAATGCTTTAAGCCCGGCATAGTCGGAAATCAGATACGGATTATCCTTACTGCCGTCGCCCGTCAGCTCCGTCGCAGTTACCGTAAACGGAATCATAGCGATAATACTGAGTATCATCACCAGCGATAAAACAACCGATAAAGTCTTTTTCATATTCTCAAGCCCTTTCCATTTAAAAATTAAAAGCGCCATTGATTATTTAGTAACTGTTCTTGCGTATTCGTTATAGAAATCCTCGCTCTTCTTTCTGTAAATTACAAGAGCGATTACAATCAGAGCTGCGAGAGCGATAAGCGCAACGGGAAGGCAGTTGAAGCTCTCGCCGCTTGTTTTCGGACTCTTAGCGTTGCTGCCGGAAGTTCCAGAGCCGCCGGACGAGCCTGAATTTGATGAACTGCCGGAACCGCCTGAGGAGCCTGAGCTTCCGTTATTACCCGAAGCTCCGTTTGAGCCTGAACCGCTTGTATTTGCGTTGTTGCCGCCCGAACCGTTGCCGGAATCCGAGGACTCGCCCTCACCGTTTTCAGAGCCGGAACCGTTAGCCATATATTCCCTTACTATATCCGAAAATCCGTTTGCGCCTGCAAGCGAAACGAGTGTATCGCTTACGGATTTTACTGCCGAACCGAGTGCGGAGTTGTCACTCTGCGGCTCGATAGCACCGATGTTTTCAAGTACGGAACGAAGCTTCTGTTCTACTCTCGGAGCTTCGCCCTCAACTGCTATGGTACGCGAGAGCATATCGTTCGCGTCATTAACCGCAGACTCGAGTGCGCGTCTGTCGGTCGGACTGAGAGAAGACTTGTCAACAACCTCAGCGGCGGGAAGCAATTCTTCACGCAAAACCTTGGTTGCGCGTCCCTGATTGAACTGCGGGAAATCCGGATCGGAATAAACGTCCGTAATTCTGTCCGTTTCAACAAGCTCGCAGCAGAGCTTCATAATAATATCGTTCTGGTTGGCCGTAGCGTGCGGCTGATTGTCAAAATAGAAAGTCGTATCCGGCAGAAGTCCCGTTGAAGCGTCAACAACCCTGTCGGGTGAGATGTGGTTATGGCTCGGGTCAGAGCACTGAACAGTTGTGTCAACTGCCGTAGCTTTGAACAATATTCTGTCAACAAGTCCCGAAGATGAGCTCTGATTTGCAGCTGAAGACGACGCTTTGCAATAGGGATTCTTCTGAACGTAATCTGCAGGAAGCGTTTCGCCGCAGTTAGCCATATACGCACCTATCGAAGTCGAATAGGTGTGAATAACGCCGTCGGCGTTCTGCTTATTCCACGAATTGCCGACGTTATAAAGCGGTACGTCGTAACCGAGAACGTCAAAGACCTCAACGCCCTGACTCTTGAATTTGAGTATATTTTTATTTGAATTAGTCTGCGCTCTGTGATAAACGTCGGTCTGAGCGCGGATATATTTCTTTGAATTAGAGGAAAGATTCATCTGGACGCACTTGTCATACTGATCGTTGGGAACAAGCATCCACAATGCGGTACAGTTAGCAAAGACCTTTGTAAGAAGCATATCTACCGTCATGTTAAGAGCGTTCATAAGTACGTCCTTCGGAAGAACTCTCAGGGCAATTTCAATAGCGCTCGCGGTGGTTTCGTCGAGTATGCCGTCGAAGAACTCGCTGTAAAGATAGTCGGGATTAAGGAAGGTCAACTCACGCTCATAGATATCGGAAACGATAAGCGAACCGTTGAGCGCGGGAACAACGAATATAATTCGGTGCAAATCGTTTGCAACCTCGGGGTGAAGCTCCATAAGACCGTTGAATATAGCGCCACCCATAGAGATAGGAATAATATTTACCTTTTCCTTGCCCGTCTGCTGCTTTACCATCTGAATAAAGTCATAAAGACCGTTAATCATATCAATAGCATTGCCGAACGAATTGTAGGCATAATAATACATATTATCGAAGCCTATCGATTTGCCGAGTTCCTGCATGGGAATACAGTCAAAAATATAGTTAAGCTCGTCCTGTGTGCACTCTGCAAGAGAATGAGGATAGGTTTCAACCTCAACGTAACCGCAGGGCTGACCGAAATCGTCGGTCTTATTCATATAAAACGCATTTTCAACAGCGTCGCACAACGCATCGGCAAGACCTGAATCTGACTGAGTTGCAACCGCTTTTGCAAGCGGAGCCGCAACCTCGCCGAGTATCTTCTGAACGTCAAAATTACCCGGGAAACAGTGAATCTTTTCACCGTCGCCGTTGAGAACGAAATTACCGTTATCGTCAACAAGCCATGCTCTCGACTGACCGATACCGGGCACTATAACGCACGGAATATCATTGTACGCCGAGGCGCTCGCCGCCATCGCAAATGATGAGAACGCGAGTACAAGTGCCAAAACTACAGATATAAGTTTTTTCATAAATCTTCCCCCTAAAAGATTTCATTTAACTCTTTTATTATACTATACACAGTTTTATGGTGTCAATGATAAAACGGACAGAGTCTCCCCTGTCCGTTTGATATTGTATTAAGCGTTTTTATCGCCCGATAAGCTTCTTTTATTTATCAATGCCGATACTGCGCATATTACAAATGCAGACGCGCCGAATATCAGCAGACACATAAATACGCCGTTCCACGATCCGACATCGGAAATATAGCCTAACAGTCCCGTACTCAGCATACTGCCGACATAGCAGAATGTATCGAGCACACCTGCAAGCAGTCCCGGCTGAGCTCTGTCTCGCATATAAAGCGGTATAATACTTGTAATAACGTTATTAATCGCACTCATAAGCATTGCGGAAATACCGAACAAAGCTATGAGAAGAACGGGGCTCCTGAACGTAGTGCTTTTCGCAGAAAGCATTACGAACAGCAGAACAGCCGCCTCTGCAAAATAGAGTATGCAGTTAATAAGCGACGTATTTTTAATCCGTTTGTGAAGCGAGGTGGAAAGCAACGAACCCATTATCGCAATAAGCGGAAGAATTACCGTTACAAGTATTGACAGCGATTCTTTAAGTCCGTAGTTTTCCTTGAGTATTGACGACGTCCAAGTAGTTACGCCGTCCTTTATAAAACCGTTGGAGATTGCCGCAAACGCTAATAAAACAGCGCTGAGCACAAATATCGGAGTAAGCTTCAGGCGCTTGCCGTCATTTGCTTCGGGAGCTTCGGCTTTGATTTCAGCCTTGTCATTTTTACCCGTAAATACAAACCAGAGCACACCTGACATAACAAGCAAAAGCGAAGGAATATAGAAAACGGTTTTGTAGTTTACGCCGAGCGACGAAAGCATAGCGGAAACGCCGTAAACGAGAAATGTTCCCACCGCAGGCGGAGTGCTCATGGCAACAATAGCCCTCGGCAGCATTTCGTCAGAAAGGCGCTCGGCAAGTGTTTTTACAACCGAGCTCCAGAGTATCGCCTGAAAGAAGCCGTTGAAAAGCCACACGTATTTCATACCAGAGGCGCTGCCGCAAAATGTCATAGCAAGATTTGACGCCGCAGAGCCGATAAGCGCTATGCTTACGGAATAGCGGGTATTATATCTCTTTGAAAGAATACCGTGTACAAGCTGACCCGCGCCGTAAGAAAAGAAGAAGAATGAACTGACAAGTCCCAGCTCGGTTTTGGTAGCACCGAGCTGATCTCTGATCGGTTCAATATAAGCATTGAGATTAAGCCTGCCCAGATACGCGACCGTATAGGCAAGCCAGCACAGAATTATAATTGAATTTGCGGATTTATTGTTTTCCTTTTTCATTGTCTTTTATTTTGCCTTAAAGATATGTTTAATCTTGTCGGAATACCGAAAAATTTCAGTAAACATAATAACATAAAAATAATTTATTTACAATACAGAATTAAAACCGATAATATTCGGACCGTTTTCTTCCGCTTGCTTACGCAAGCTCCCTCCTGTTCGAATCCCACCGATTGCCTTATATTAGTATATTTGTTAACTTTAATATTTGGGATTCGCCCGAGTGCTGCCGCACTCGGCACGCCCGCGTCGGCAAAAACGGTCCACCGGACCGTTTTCTTCCGCTTGCTTACGCAAGCTCCCTCCTGTTCGAATCCCACCTAATCAAATCACACAAATTAAAACAGACAGGGCATTTGCCCTGTCTGTTTTAATGGCGGAAGCGGTGGGATTCGAACCCACGAGCCCGTGAAGGCTACCTGATTTCGAGTCAGGCCCGTTATGACCACTTCGATACGCTTCCGTATGTGCCTTGATATTCTATCAAAAGTATCAGGTTTTGTCAATAAACTTAATCAGTTTGTTTGCGGTGTTTATAGTACCATGCGCCTATAAACCCGATAACCATCATTGTTATCATTTTATACCCCATCCGATAACAATTGGGATGCATTTCTGCATCCCAACGTTATACAGAATAAATTATTTAACCATGTTAGCGATTTCAGCAGCGAAATCTTCCTGCTTCTTCTCAATGCCTTCGCCCTTTGCGAAACGTACGAACTTGGTAACCTTGATGTCGGCACCGAGCTCCTTGGCAACGGATGCAACATACTTGGCAACTGTCATATCGCCATCCTTAACGAATGCCTGCTCAAGAAGGCAGGTTTCCTTAATCTGCTTGGCAATACGGCCTTCAACGAGTCCGCCGAAAATCTTGTTAGCTACGATTTCAGCCTTGTCGGCAATCGCAAGCTTTGCAAGAACAGCGGGAGCTTCCTCTGAAAGGAAGTTGAAAAGGAAGTTGTTCATACCCTTTTCGTTGTAGATAGCGATATCCTCGTCGCTCCATTCCTTGTTAGCGCAAGCCTTTTCGATAAGGCTCTTAAGGATGGGCTTCGGAAGGCTCTCGGGCTTGTTGAGAGCGCTCTCAACGGTGATATTTCTCATCTTGGCAGCCTCGTCGGCTGTGATGTCATCCTTTGAAAGATACTCAGGGCTCATGGCAGCTATCTGCATAGCTACGTCCTTACCCATGGCGATGAACTCGGGCTTTGCAGCCGTAGCATCATCGGTGTCGAACGCAACAAGTACGCCGACTGTGCCGCCGCCGTGAATATAGGAAACAACGTGACCGTCGATTCTCTCGAAACGGCGAACCTTCATATTTTCGCGAAGTGCAAGGAATACTTCCTGAACAGCCTCTTCAACTGTGCCTTCGCCGTCTGCAATCTTGCTTGCAAGAAGAGCGTCAACATCAGCAGGATTAGCCTCAACTATAGTCTTGGCAATGCTGTTTGCAAGGTTAACGAAGGGCTCACCCTTGGCAACGAAGTCGGTCTCGCAGTTAATCTCAACGAGAGAAGCGGCCTTACCGTCGTTATAAGTAGCAACCGTACCCTCGGCAGCAACTCTTGAAGACTTCTTGGCAGCAGATGCAAGTCCCTTTTCTCTGAGGATTTCAACTGCCTTGTCCATATCGCCGTCAGCTTCGACGAGCGCTTTTTTACAATCCATCATACCAACGCCGGTCTTCTCACGCAGAGTAACGACGTCTTTAGCTGTAAATGCCATAATAAATTCCTCCAGTTTTTAATTAATGCCCGTACAAAAAGTATTGCACGGGCTAAAGTTACTAATTATTCAGCGTCCTCAGCTGCTTCTGCGGCCTCATCAGCCTCAGCTTCAGCGTCGTCATAGACAGCGGCTGCGCCCTGCTCGCCCTGTCTGCCCTCGATAACAGCGTCAGCCATAGCGCCGGCGATAAGCTTAACAGCGCGGATAGCATCGTCGTTGCCGGGGATAACGTAGTCGATCTCATCGGGATCACAGTTTGTGTCAACGATAGCGATAATCGGAATACCGAGCTTCTTGGCTTCGGCAACGGCAATTCTCTCTTTTCTCGGGTCAACGATGAACATAGCAGCGGGCTGCTTCTTCATCTCGGTGATACCGCCCATGAACTTCTCAAGCTTCTCGATTTCGAGCTCAAGCTTGGCAGCTTCCTTCTTGGGGAGCATCTCGAATGTGCCGTTCTCTCTCATCTCCTGGAGCTGAGCGAGTCTTCTGATTCTCTTCTTGATTGTGTTGAAGTTTGTAAGCATACCGCCGAGCCAACGTGCGTTAACGTAAGGCATACCGCAGCGGATAGCTTCTTCCTTAACGGAATCCTGAGCCTGCTTCTTGGTGCCGACGAAAAGAATTTCGTTGCCCTCAGCGGCGATATCACGGACTACCATGTAGGCGTCCTCGAGCTTCTTAACGGTCTTCTGAAGGTCGATGATATAGATACCGTTTCTCTCCGTGAAAATGTACTGAGCCATTTTCGGGTTCCATCTTCTGGTCTGGTGACCGAAGTGCACACCTGCTTCAAGCAGCTGTTTCATTGATACTACTGACATATTTATGTCCTCCTTAAAATTTAATCCTCCACACGGTTCACTTTACTGCAGGACATACGCGTATCGGACGTATGCAATTATGCAATAATCGCCGTGTGTGTGAATTGCTCAAGCATTATATCATTATATATAGGATTTTTCAAGTATTTTTTTTACGATTTTTAAGACTTTCGGAAATTTGTGTGAAAACGCTGTCGAATCTCCCCTCTTCTTCGGGTGTTATACCCGTATAAATACCGTTTGTTTCAAGCTTATCCTTCATACGTCGGAGATTGCCCTTGTACGTAATTACGTGACGTTTCAGTTTACGGAAAGTGCGAATCAAAGTAAAGCACGCAAGTATCAGTCCGAGCGTTCCGACGCTCGTCAGAAATACCGCGCATATAGTACCGAGATAGCTTGTGATATCGTGGTCTTTGATAGACATTGAGAATCTCTGCCAGTCAACGAAAGTTATCGTCAGCATCGCGCATACGCTTACTGCCAGAAGAATAAGCTCAGGTATCATATACTTAAGCTCTCCGAGAGTGCTTCTGTAAAGCGTTGAGCAGACCTCGGCATAAAGCGTACTCCGGTTAATGCCCTGCCTGATATCATAGGTTTCGCCCTGAAAAAGCTCATCCCGGGAAGATAAGCTATCAACATCCTGCTTTTCCGCTTTGTCATCCGGTCTTACATACATCCCCTGCTCGTTGAGCAAAAGCACCTCACCTTCACCTACTCCGTCGGGAAGGCTGACAAGCGGAACGTTAATACTAAGACCGCCTTTAATCAGAACGGCGGTATCGCCTTCAATTCTCTTAATATAATATTCGTTCATTTATTTCCCTCCGCAAAAAAAGGACAGAATACTCCTTACGGAATACTCTGCCCCTCATTAAATTGTCGTTATTCGTCTTCAGTGAAGATAACGCCGGGCTCGGCAGTTTCATTTCCTTCGACAGTGATGGGGTTTACATTTGAAGAACCGCCTGACGCAAGTGCATTCATTTCGTACCACTGTTGCTTTGAAATAAGCACCTTACGCGGCTTTGAGCCCTCAAACGGTCCGATTATACCTCTCGTTTCAAGCTCGTCCATAATTCTCGCCGCTCTGGCGTAACCGAGCTTCAGTTTATTTTGTAAGAGCGTTGTCGAAGCCTTCTGGTTTTCAACGACTACCTCGATGGCCTTAGGCAGCATCTCGTCTGTATCACCGTCGGCACCGTCACCGTCGGAATCGGCAGCGCCGCCCTTCTTCTTATCCATAGCAGCCTGACGCTCAATTTCGGCAATAACGTTTTCATCGTAATCGGTATTACCCTGATTCTTAATGAAATCAACTACCTTCTCAACCTCTTTTTCCGAGAGGAAGCAGCCCTGAATTCTCATCGGCTTTTCAATTCCTACGGGATAGAACAGCATATCGCCGTTTCCGAGCAATTTTTCTGCACCAACCGAGTCAATAATTGTTCTCGAGTCAATCTGGGAAGAAGTTTTAAGCGAGAGTCTTGACGGAATATTCGCCTTGATAAGACCTGTGATAACGTCAACGGAAGGTCTCTGAGTAGCGATAACAAGGTGCATACCCGCGGCTCTTGCCATCTGCGCAAGTCGGCAGATGGAGTCCTCAACCTCGTGAGGCGCCGCCATCATAAGGTCGGACAGCTCGTCGATAAAAATAACGATATGCGGAAGCTTTTCCTTTCCGTTTTCTTCACAGGCGTAGTTGTAACCCTTGATGTCACGCACATTGTTGTCCGAAAACATTTTGTAACGCTGAAGCATTTCACTGACAGCCCAGGCAAGAGCGCCGGATGCCTTTCTCGGATCGGAAACAACTGGAACAAGAAGATGCGGTATGCCGTTATAAACGGTAAACTCAACCTGCTTCGGGTCAATCATAAGCAGCTTGACCTCGTCGGGTCTTGCGTTATAAAGAATTGACACAATCATAGTGTTCATACATACCGATTTACCCGAACCGGTAGTACCTGCAACGAGAAGGTGCGGCATCTTTTCAATATCCGCATAAGTTCCGTTACCGGCAATATCCTTACCCAGAGCAACGCTGAGCTTGGATTTTTCAACGTTCTTTCTGTAAGAATCGGTATCGATAAGCTCGCGCAGCGTAACGGTTGAACGGGATTTATTGGGCACCTCAACGCCTACAGCGGACTTGTTGGGAATGGGCGCAATTCTTACGCCCGAAGAGGCAAGATTAAGTGCGATATCGTCGGATAAATTCGTAATCCTGCTGATTTTGACTCCTGCCGCAGGCTGGAGTTCATAACGCGTAACCGAAGGTCCTCTGCAGATATCAACAACCCTCGTTTCAACGCCGAAGCTCTTGAGAGTATCAACCAGCTTGGTCGCATTCTGCTTAAGCTCATCCTCGTAATTTGTCGAGCCGCTGCGGTCGGGTAACGACAGACAGTCAAGCGGCGGAAGCTTATAAACAAGCTTTGTAATTTCAGGGTCGTCGCCCTTAAGGT
>JAEEUJ010000181.1 GCA_016290515.1 Clostridiaceae bacterium | reverse complement strand
TGAGGACGGAACGATAGATTCCAGCTCGTTTTATGTTACGGGGAGCGGACATTTCTCAAAGAATAATTCCACCTATATTAACGAGAAGAATTATATCGAAGAAAAAGGCATTAACTCCGTTTTCCTTTGCGCAGGCAATGACGAGGGCACCGTCGATAACGTACTTAATGATATAAACAAGGCCGACTGCTCTGATTTTATCTTCCTTACTCTTGAATACACCGACCACAACGGTCACGGCTCAGGCTTCTCACTTCAGAATCCCAATTATGTCAACGGATTTTTCAGTGCCGACGAGCAGGGATACGAATTCATAAACGCAATTAAGTCGAGAGCGACTTATGACACTGAGGACTGGCTCATTCTTATTACTACCGATCACGGCGGTAAAGAAAAGCATCACGGCAAAGATTCTTTTGAAGAGAGAATGACGTTTATCATCTCAAACAAAGAAATATAATCTTTAATTAAAAAGAACAGCATAAACCTTTTCGGGTTTATGCTGTTTGTGTATCTTTGAGTATTATTTCTTGCTTCCACGTGTCGGGCGGGGGAGTGCATTGGAAATTGTCAAGCTTAAGCCCTTGCACGTGACGTGCCCATAGCGCGTATGCGGGCAGATTTCGGAATCTCCAACACTCAGGGTATTCTTTTGTGTATTCGGGTATAAAAAGCCGTTTATCGACGATTTCGCGGGCGTTACGATAGCGCAAATCAAGATTTCTGAGAGTCACGTTGCTGACTCTTTTTGTTTTACCGTTTTGCCTGAAGCCTGCAATAATGACGGGCAGCTCAATATCGTTAGCCTTAATGTTTTCAATAACGATATCGTGCAGTTCGCCCTTCATATCAAAACAGTTCTTTTCGATGCCCTTGCCTTTGGATTTCTTACCGAATTCTATTGCGGAAGCGCTCTGAGCGTTTACCTGCGAGGCGCGGTTGCGGTTGCCGAGCCTTATGAATAGGGGGCAGGTGCAGCGGTTCATTTTGATGTTTCTGATGGTTATATCCGATACTTCAGAGCCGTCAACACTCTCTATGCTAATTCCCGAAACCGAACCGGGATAAAGGTCGGTCATAAAGAATCTGCAATTCTCAACCGTAACGTTTTTGATAGGGTAGGTGGTCTCGGTGCCGATTTTGAAAGCATTTGTACAACTGATAACCTCGCAGTCGCTGACATGTACGCCGCTCATTTCACCGTCACAGCCCTCCCAAACGGCATTTTTGAGCACAATTCCGTCGTCAGCGCAGGAAATGAAACAGTGCTTTATCTCTACGTCGCTGGTTTGCATCAGGTCAATACCGTCGGTGTTGCATACGTGTCGGTTGTTGTTTATGACGATGTTTTCAAAAATACAGTTTTCACACTTGGTTGTGCGAAGCGTCCAGTACGCGCTGTCCTTGAGTATTATATTGTTAATGCTAACATTTTTGCAATTTTCAAGCAAAACAAGTCTGCCGTATTTGGAAGGGTGGGGGAAACGAAGCTGAGCGCGGTAGTCGCGGCGCATTTTAATAACGTCTATAACCTCGTCGGGTTCGGTTATGTTTTTGCCGTACAGCGGTTTTCGACCGAAAAGATGACCGTTGCCGTTAATTGTTCCTCCGCCGGTTATAGTTATGCTTTCGCATCCGTCAGCAAAGATGAACGCCTTGTTCTCAAAACCTTCGCCGCTTTCGTCAGCGATAAGTGAACTGCCGTATTCAATGAATAACGTAACGTTACTCCTTAGCTTAACAGTTTTTGAAGTATAGCTTCCGCCGCTTACAATTACGTAACCGCCGCCGTTATTAGAACAGGTTTCTATACAGTTGTTTATCGCTTTTGAATTGTCAACTGATTTGTCGTTTGCAGCAGCACCGAAATCGGTAATATAATAAGCATTTTCAGAGGGTAATTCCTGCATTTGGACATAGTTATCCGTCGGAAGATACGAAGTATAGTCGTATTCCCGTTCTTCTGTGTACCGCTCACCTTCGGTAATGCGTAAATCCTTACCGAAAAGCAGTGTGTTCAGCTTGTCAAAAACATTTCGTTTTGTTTTCATTCCGGCACTCCTTAACTAAACCGATTATAACTGTTAAATAATAAAAATACAATTACTTTTTATGTAATTTGACATTCTTCTTAAAAAGGGTTATTATTATTAAAACTTTTAATGCTTTTCGGAGGACTTATGAAGACCTTAAAGCGCTTTCGGAGCACTATTGTAATGCTCATTAAGTTTTCGCTTTTCATATCGCTTTTTGCGATATTCTTTTTAATATTCGGTATTGAAAACGCATGGCTTCTGCACGCTTCGAGAACTGCGGCAATCACTATGCTCAGCTTTGCGGTTTTCGGCGTTGCGTCGATGTCAATTTACGGCGGCTACAGAATCGGTATTTATAAGAGCAGACCTATAGTCAGCTCGATGACTCTGTCAATTCTATTTACCGACGTTTTCACCTATCTCCAGTTGAACATCATGAACACCAACTCGGTGAACAACGCGCGGTTCAGACTTGAGAATCTTGATTTGCTGGCGATTGTGTTTGTACTTCAGTTTATTGTAATTGTCGGATTTACCTATTTCGGTAACTACATTTATTTTGTTATCAATTCGCCTGAGAAATGCTGTGTTATCACGACCTCAAAAAGCTCGTTGAATAACGTGGTCCCCAAGATACAGAAGTACAGAAAGCAGTATAAGATTACAGATGCAATTCTTTTTACTGCACCCGATTTGTTTGACGTAATTGACCGCTGTGACACGATATTCGTTTACGACGTGCCGACTTCGTCGAGAACTATGATAGTCGAGTATTGCTACGCAAAAAGCAAGAATATCTACTACAACTTTGAGATGTGCGATGTCGTTGCGCTTAGGGGACGTGCAGCCATACTTGACGACAAGCCGCTGTTCGCTTCTCAGGTCAAGGAGTTAACCTTTGAACAGAGGGTTGTAAAAAGACTGTTTGATGTCATTTTTTCATTACTTGCGCTTATTCTTCTGTCACCGTTGTTTTTAATCTGCGCCGTGCTGATTAAAGCCGAAGACGGCGGCAAGGTAATGTTTAAGCAGAAGCGCGCTACAAAAGGCGGCAAGCTGTTTTACGTTTATAAGTTCAGAACTATGTCCGAGGAAAATTCAGTTAACCGTTCCGTAACCGAGGACGACGACCGTATTACTAAGGTCGGCAAGTTCTTAAGAAAATTCAGAATTGACGAGCTTCCTCAGCTGATTAATATAATCAAGGGCGAGATGAGCATTGTAGGTCCGAGACCGGAAATGGTTGAAAACGTTGACGCCTACGAGGATCAGCTGCCTGAATTCAGTTACCGCCTGAGAGTTAAGGCGGGACTTACGGGACACGCACAGATAGCCGGTAAGTACAATACCTCACCCAAGGACAAGCTTGTGCTCGATCTAATGTATATCGAGAAGTACAGTCTCTGGCTTGATGTCAAGCTTATTTTCCAGACTCTCATGGTATTCTTTAATGCCTCTGACAGTACTCAGGCGTTCGGCGAAACCGAACAGTTTGAGTTCTTCAGAAGCGAAGAAGAAAAGAATGACGAAAAAAAATAATACAAGCAAAAGAAAAACAGCCTTTTTCAAGGCTGTTTTTTTATATCACTCTTCTGTTGTTTCGTTT
>JAEEUJ010000180.1 GCA_016290515.1 Clostridiaceae bacterium | reverse complement strand
ATATCATAAACGGCTATAGCAACGGCAGGTTCGGCGTAGGCGACAATATCACTCGTGAGCAGATATGCGTTATTCTTTATAGATACATGGGTTCACCTAAGATTTATAATGTTAGCAATACTCTTATTACATTTTACGATGCTAATAGGATAAGCCCGTTTGCAATTGATGCAGTTGTTTGGGCTATTCAAAACGGCGTAATTAGAGGTAAAGATTCTACAACACTTGCACCAATCGCCACTGCATCTCGTTCTGAAATCGCAACTATTGTAATGAGGATGGATCAAGCGGGGATGTTCGCTACGTCTTCACAACCCGGTTTGCCTGCGGATAAAGACATTGCCGAGTTCATAAGTGTAATGGGTTGGGAATACGATCCCAATCAGGGTATTTTTTACGTCCCGCTTGACAACTGGCAGAGGCAGGGTAACTTCGTAGCGCACTACGATACCGCCGCTCACTATATCAATATGAATTACAAGACCATCCGTATCGACTTCGGACCGACGGAGGGCTATAACTGGAGAATGCAGCTGTGTAAAGGCGAATACTGTGTGTTCGGCGGCTGCGAGGCAGGTATTTATACGCAGGATCCCAATGCGAACAATATGCTCTACACGGGCGTTGACAATGACCATATGCTTCAGTGGGAATCGGCGCTTTACTTAAACGAGGCTGATTTCAAGGCGAACAATATGTGGTTCTACCGCGAATGGCAGAGTCACTGGTGGCTGACGGGCTTTAAGTCGGGCGTAGTAAATCCCGAGGAAATAGTAATGTTCCTGCACGTACGTATGAGAAGCTCTCAGATGGCAAATCAGTTTGAAGAGGCCCTGCTTAAATCCGGTTACACAAAGCTTGGCAACGGAAGCTTTTCAATGAAGAGCGCCGGCAGCAATCTTGAAGTTGACTCGTTCAAGAGATCAATGAACGACTTCTACCTTGCGTGGCGCGACCTCGGCGAGCTGAATTACTCACAGGCGCAGAATTAACGATAAAAGATATAATAAAAGGACACGGAGTTTTCCGTGTCCTAAATTTTTATTCTTCCTCGTCTCCGCCCTTAAGCGCTCTGGTAAGCCAGATATCCGCAATATCCATCGCGGCGTAGAGACCTTTTTTCTCACTGGACTTGACGATTTTTTCCTTTATGCTGACGTCGGGATCGGTGTTTATAAGCTGAATCGAAACCTTTGAAGCCAGGTCCAGATCGCCGAACTCCTTTGAAGCGCCGATCTGCATCATAATTACGAAATCGTCGGTCATATTGCCGTAGTAAATGGTGTTGCCGTTTCTTACGAGCGGTCTTCCCTTATAGGTCAGAAACTCGGGTGCTTTTTTCTTCTCTGCCATTTTATTCTCCTTTATTTTTCAGAGCTTTCGATAAGATACTCTTTAACAAGAGTCTGTAAAAGCTCATCTCTGTCAAGGCGGCGGATAAGACTGCGGGCATTATTGTGTGTTGTGATATAGGTAGGATCCTCGGAAAGAATATAGCCGACTATCTGGCTTATCGGGTTATAGCCCTTCTCCTTAAGAGCATTATAAACCGTGAGCAGTGTCTGGCGCATTTCCTCGTCATGCTCGTCCTTAATTGAGAATTTAATTGTCTTGTTGGGATCTAACACAGTTGCCACCTCCAAATTTTTACGAATAATATTATATACTAAAGATTTTCAAATTACAATAGAATTGACCGATTTTTTTATTCTACGTTCTCGTTGATATAGTCATCGATAACCTGACCGTCGGAAATCTTGATAACCCTTTTCGCTCTTGCGGCTATACCGGGGTCGTGGGTGATTATGATAACCGTTCTGCCTTCCTTGTAAAGACCGGTTAAAATCTGCATTACGTCCTCGCCCGAGTGGCTGTCGAGATTGCCCGTCGGCTCGTCGGCGAGTATGATAGGCGGTCTCGCGGCTACGGCGCGGGCTATCGCAACTCTCTGCTGCTGGCCGCCCGACATCTGCTTGGGCAGGTGGGTAAGACGGTGCGAAAGACCTACCTTTTCAAGCGCTTCGAGCGAAAGTCTGTGACGTTCCTCGCCCCTCATTCCTCTGTAAACGAGGGGAAGCTCAACGTTTGCCTGCGCGGTGAGACTCGGTATGAGATTGAAGCCCTGGAAAATGAAGCCTATCTGCTTGTTGCGGATTTCCGACAGCTCGTCGTCGGTCATACTTGACACGTCAACGCCGTCGAGCATATAGGTTCCGCTTGTGGGTATGTCGAGAAGACCGAGCATATTCATAAGCGTCGATTTACCCGAACCCGACTGACCGACTATGGCGACGAATTCGCCTCTGTCGATAGAAAGAGTAATGCCGTCAAGGGCGCGCACCTCGTTTTCGCCGGGGTTGTAAATCTTATAAATATCTTTAACTTCAATCAGTGCCAAAAGATCACCGCCTTATGAATAGATTTTATAGTAAAACACCCGATAAATCAATAAACAATTTATGAATTTTGGAACTCTTTTTGCAGATAATAAGTCGAGGTGTTGAAAATGGCAACTTCTAAAGAACAGTACGCTAAAATGGTCAAGCGCGTAACGCCGCCCTCGCCGAAGCTCAAAAACTGCGTCAAGGCGTTTCTTATCGGCGGACTTATCTGCGCAACAGGGCAGGGACTTCTGATGCTTTATGAACGGCTCGGAATGAACGAGGACGAGCAGAAGGCGCTGACCGCCGTGACGCTTATAGTATTGACCGCAATCCTTACGGGTATCGGGATTTTTGACAAAATCGCCAAGCACGCAGGCGCCGGAACCATCGTCCCGATAACCGGCTTTGCAAATTCCGTCGTTTCACCCGCCATGGAATTCAAAACCGAAGGACGTGTACTCGGTACGGGCGCGAGAATATTTATTATCGCAGGTCCCGTCATAGCCTACGGCACAGCGGCGGCATTCGTGTACGGTGTTATCTGTTATATATTCAAGCTATATTAAAAGGCAGGAAAAATTCCTGCCTTTTCCTATTCCTCTTTTTCCCTGATTGACAACGGAACTTCGCCCTTTACATAAGCTTCCCAGACATCCATTCTGTCCTTTTCGTCGATGGTTCTGATAACCCTTGCGGGAACTCCCGCGACAATGCTGTTTGCAGGTACGTCCTTCGTAACGACCGCGCCCGCGGCAACTATGCTGTTTTCCCCGATTGTTACTCCGCCGATAATCGTGGCGCTTGAGCATATCCAGCAGTTTTTCTTTATCGTTATCGGCTTGGAATACTCCAGATCGTGAAAACCGTCGGGATAGTTCTGCGGCAGTCTTTCTTCGGGCAGAAACGGGTGGGAAGGCGTGGCGAGAGTGACGTTCGCACCAATCCAGACTCCGTCTTCAAGCGTAATCGGGGAGATGTCCAGAAACGTGCAGTTATAGTTGACAAAGCAACCCGTGCCTACTTTGATATTGACGCCGTATTCGCAGTAAAAAGGCGCAAAAATACATAAGTCCTTGCCTTTTGAAGACGGTATAAGCTTAGTCAGCGCGCGTTGCTTCGACACAGCTCTCCATAAGGCTATGCGGTTAAATCTCTGACAGCGCATCATACCAAGCGCGTGTCTTTTGTATAGGTCCTTACTTGCGGCGTTGTAAAGCTTTCCGCTTACCATTCTGTCCCAGTCATTAATTCCTTTCATTTTC
>JAEEUJ010000024.1 GCA_016290515.1 Clostridiaceae bacterium | reverse complement strand
CGCCCTTTTCGCAGTCCCCGTCGCTGACGCCGAAGGTCTTTGCGGCATTATAGGCAAACAGCACGTCCTGACGGTTGTGAACGCCTAAAAGATGCTCGTTGGTTATCTCAAACGGCAGAGCGTCGTCAAGCTTTACGCCGATTTTATTTGATTTCACGCTGTCAAGGTCAAGCCATTCGGAAATACCCTGCGTGCCGTTATAAATGAATGTATTATTTTCGTTCTGATGACGGACGATATTGAGCTTTGCATTGACGTAGCCCGTCATTCCGCCCTTATAGTGGTCAAGATGCTCCTCGTAAATGTTCGTCAGAATTGCAACCTCGGGCGAGGCGTGAGTGAATTCAAGCTGATGTGAGGACATCTCGATAACCGCAACCGTGTCGGGATTGAGGCTTTCGAGCGTTTCAAAAACGGGAACGCCGATATTGCCGATAAGCCTTGCGTCAAAGCCGCCCGCTTTGAGCATTTCATAGGTCAGTGTTGAGGTCGTCGTCTTGCCCTTCGAGCCGGTTATTCCCACCTTACGGCAGTCGGCGAAGCGCAGGAAAAGATCAACCTCGCAGGTGACTTCGGTGCTGCCCGTAATTTCAACGTCCTTAAACGAAATACCGGGGCTTTTGAGGACGACGTCGAAGTCGTTGACTCTGTCGAGATAGCCGTCGCCGCTGATGATTTCAATGTTTTCGCTGTCAACGCTTATGCTGTTTCTGTCGGCAATTGTCAGCTCCTTGTCGGGCAGATACTTTTTTATATAATTATAGCTCGACTGGCCTTCTCTGCCGAAGCCGAGAATCAGTATTGACTTGTCCTTAAGGTATTCAATGATTTTCGGCAACATTTTTATACATCTCCATTATCGCCTCAACGAATTCCTCGGGTACTGAATTCAGGGCGTTGTAATCGTTTAGTAAGTTTTTATCTATTTTGGATTTATCGCATTTTTCCTCAAAGCGTCTGCACAGCAGAGGAAGCTCTTTTCCCTCGTTTTTCAGCTTCTCACAGAGCAGGTAAAGGGCAAGCTGAAACTCGCTTCTCGTGCCGACGCATTCAAAGGGCTTTAAGTCGGTGATGCCCGCAAGTCCGTCAAAGTCGGACTGCATTTCGCCGTCGTTCAGCATATCGCTTCCGAATATCGAAACGAGCTTACCGTAGTCCATAAACGGCGCAAGTATCGTGTAAACGAACAGGCATTTTGCGCATTTTGCGCACCAGACGTTCTGCTTCGAGCCCTTGTTGCAGCTGCGGAAGCTCTGATGAAATTCGGGCAGCAGCGCAAACTGCTTTGCAATCTGCAATTCCGAAAACGGACGCAGCAGGCTGAAATACTCAATGCCGTCGAAAATATTGCGGTCAACGTATGAGGTGAAGTCCTGCTCGAATTCATACGACTTTGAATACTGATGATTGACCTCTGCGCCGATAAGATTCGATTCGTTTGCGCTTGACTCGTTGGAAAGCACGATATATCTCGCACCGATGAGGTAGGCGCAGTAAAGCGAGAGGAAGGCGACAATCGCCGAAAACGGAGTGTGTCCGTTCAGAAATCCCTCCGAATTAAGCTTTAGTAAGTTTTTGTCTATTGTGCGGTAGGTCTTTACAATTTCGTTTTCCGTATAGCCGCCCGCAAGCACGGTGTCCGTCCTCGCCTGCTGGTCGTTTACGGTGAAAAAGCGGTTTTTGTCTCTGTAATTCTTAAGCAGGGCGGTCGTAACGCAGGAATCCTTGCCGCCGCCGACGGTAATGAGGTTTAGGTCACGGCAGTCAAAGGCTTCCGGCTCATCGTGTTCGTGAAGTTCCTCGTTGGTGACGATTTCCATAAAGCTGTCAATGTCGGTGTCAATCGAATTGATATAGAAAAACTCCGACAGACCGTTGAAATAGAGCTTTTTCCACCAGTTTATATCTCTTTCGTGCAGGTGTCCGCACTCGACTTTTACGGTTTTCGGACACGCGCATTTCCAGTAACTGATAAGCTCGACCATGCCGAGATTAAAGACAATCTTCCTTGCCGTTTTCGAGTCGTACTCATTGGCAAGGTCAAGATTACCGAGCTTTATTCTGTCCGTCGGGTGAAACTGCGTCAGTCCCTCGATTTCAAAATCGTACTCGATATTGATAAATTCTCCGTCGTTTTCGAGCTTATAGCCGTGATAGACGAAGGTTTTGTATTCGCTTCTGAATTTTTCAAATTTTTCGTTAGCCACTAAATCACTTCCAATTTATAACATTATACTTTTAATAACATAAAAAATCAAGGTATTTATGGCGTTGACAGTTACGGCCTTTTTGTATATAATTTAAGCGGAAAAACATTTACTCTCGGATGGGGGAATTGAAATGACTAAAAGAATTCTCAGTATAACAATGTGCGTAATGCTTTTACTCTCCGCTTTAAGCATTGCGGCTTCTGCTATGGGTGAAACGTACTATATGGACGGTCCCGATTTCGTAAGGGTGATGAGATTCCCCGGGGACGAAGTTCACGTCAGGGAAACCAACGGTAAAACGTTGACACCGAGATACTCAAACGGACTTCCCGGCGCATTTACCTTCTATTCTCAGCTTAATGCGAATCAGAAAAGGGCATACGACGTTATTGTCGCGGCAAAGGCAGGTCTTGATACAGCCTCTGCTTCGGCAAGCTCGGTTGATATCCCGATTCATTATTATCTGACGCAAAGCGAGTTTGACGCATTCTGGTCAAACAGTGTTATGGGTAATGCGATTGAGGGCGCTCTGGCGGCCGTTATCGAGGACTATCCCGAATATTTCTGGATCGGCGGTTTAGGCTGGGGTGCCGGCGCTTCGTATTCTTCGGGCAAATATGATGTAACCATTACGCTGAACCTTCCGCTTGATACAAGCGCATACGCAAACTTCGGCGTTGTACGTAATTACTACAACGGCTTAATTCAGGCGGTTGACAGCTTCAAGGCTGTCGGCGGCAACAGATATCAGATTCTCAAGTCGATTCACGACCAGATTGCCAAGGCGGTTTCGTACGATACCGACTTCAACAATCCCATTGCGCATCAGCCGACGAGCGTATTCTTCGCTCCGTTTGAGCCCGTCTGCGAGGGCTATGCCGAGGCGCTCAAGCTCATCTGCGACAAGTACGGAATTCCCTGTATCGGCGTTGTCGGCCTCGGAAACGGCGGAGCGCACAAGTGGAATTACGTTCAGATGGAGGACGGCAAGTGGTACGGTATGGACCTGACCTGGGACGATCAGAGCAGCGTTATGTATGACTATTTCCTCGTCGGTTCTCAGACCAAAAACGCCTTCTTCGGTCAGGCGACGTTCGGCGATCAGCACTCTCCGACAGGTGAGGAATTTAACGGTTCCTCCGTTACTCTGACTTATCCGACATTAAGTACTACGTCCTACAGCCTTGCAGTACCGAATATGAATTCGACGCTTTCCTTCGACGCGGCAAACAACCGTGTTTATTTCGGAAAGAACGCAACGCTCAGAAGTGAATTTTTCGCTCTCTGCAATTATTCGAACCCTGCACAGATAAGCGGCCAGACGGTTACCGTCTCGGGAACGACGACAGGCGCAACGGTTACGGTTAAAAACGGCGGTCTGACCAAGGTTTATAATGCAGTACGCAGGGGCGACGTTGATGCGAACAATTCGGTCAACACAACCGACTACAGCAGAATGAAGAACACCGTTTCCGGCACCGGCTCGGGACTTACCGAAAACACGGCAGGCTATTGGGCGGGCGACTTCGATGACGACGGCTCACTTGACGCATTCGACCTCTACTATATGGATATGTACCTTAACGGAAATATTGATTATTAAGCAAATTTCAATAAAAACGGCGACGCATTGCGTCGCCGTTGTTTTGTTATTACAAACTGTATTTATTAATTCAGCAATTCTCTGAGGAGTTTTTGTATTTCGTTTGCGTCGGCTCTGCCGCCGAGCGCCTTCATTGTCTGACCGACAAGATAGCCGAGCGCCGCCGTTTTACCGCGTTTGTAATCGGTTACGCTCTTTTCGTTGCCGGCAATTACGGCTTCGACGGACGATTCTATAACATCAGAGTCGGTAATCAGAGACAGCCCGTTTTCCGAGATGTATCTTTCAACGTCAACACCGTCGTAAAACGCCTTTTCAAGTACTGTCTTGCCCGTGTTTCGGTTGATTTTTCCCGACTGAACCATTTCAATTATTTTAACGAGCGCTTCAGGCTTCAGCGGATTAGATTTACTGTCGGTACCGCTGTCTTTCAGCAGTCTGAGCACTTCGCCGAGCACCCAGTTGGCGACCTCTTTTGGAGAGTTGCAGTCTTTAAGCGCCGCTTCGAAAAAGCTGACAATGTATATGTCGTTTGTAAGCACTGACGCATCATAGCCGGAAAGTCCGAGTTCGTTCATATACCGCTGCTTTTTTGCTGCGGGAAGCTCGGGCAGGGCGCTGTTAATGCGGTTGATAAAGCTTTCGGAAATATCTATCGGCGGAATATCGGGCTCGGGGAAATAGCGGTAGTCGTTTGCCGCTTCCTTGGAACGCATGGCGTAGCTTTCGCGCTTGTCGGCATCCCAGCGGCGCGTCTGCTGAATTACCGCTTCTCCGCTTTTTATAAGCGCAATCTGCCTTGCCGCTTCGCTCTTTACGGCGTCGGCAATATCGTGAAATGAGTTGAGGTTTTTCATTTCGGTACGCGTGCCGAGTTCACGGCTGCCTGCGCTTCTTACCGACAGATTTACGTCGGCGCGCATTGAGCCCTCCTGCATCTTGCAGTCGGACACACCGAGGTAAGTGAGGGTGCTTCTGAGCGCTTCGAGGAACGCGATAACCTCGTCTGCACCCGAAAAATCGGGTTCGGTGACAATTTCCAGAAGCGGAACGCCGCAACGGTTACAGTCAATAAGCGTTCCCGATTCGGTATGAATAAGCTTGCCCGCGTCCTCCTCAATATGAATCTCGTGTATTCCTATTATCTTTTTGCCGTTTTCGGTTTTGATTTCGATATGACCGTTTCTGCAAATCGGCAGATACAGCTGAGAAATCTGATACGCCTTGGGCAGGTCGGGATAGAAGTAGTTTTTACGGTCGAAGCGGGTGATTTTCGTTATTTCGCAGTCAGTCGCAAGTCCCGTTTTAACCGCGAATTCGACAACCTTTTCGTTAAGGCGCGGAAGCGTGCCGGGCATACCCGTACAAATCTCGCAAATCCGCGTGTTCGGCTTGCCGCCGAACTCCGATTTGCAAGTGCAGAAAACTTTCGTTTCACTCAGAAGCTCAACGTGGACTTCAAGACCTATTACGGTTTCAAAGCTCATAAGTCTGCCTCCTTTCCGAAGGCTGTCGCCGCGCTTAGCAGCTCAGCCTCGCCGAAGCGCTTTGCCATAAGCTGTATGCCGACGGGCATACCGTTACCGTCATAACCGCAGGGCAGGGAAACAGCGGGAATTCCCGCGAGATTCGCCGTAACGGTGTATATGTCGCTTAAGTACATTTTAAGCGGATTGCCGAGGCTTTCGCCGAGTACGGGCGCCGTATCGGGCGTGACGGGCGAGAGTATGAAATCATAGCGTTCAAACGCTTTTTCGAACGCCTTTGTTATAAGCTGTTTTGCAGTAACCGCCTTTTTATAGTAGGCGTCGTAATATCCCTGAGAGAGCACAAACGAGCCGAGCATAATTCTGCGCCTGACCTCGTCGCCTAAGCCTTCACTGCGGCTGAAAACGAACATTTCGTCAAGCGTTTTTGCCGCTTCGCTTCTGTGCCCGAAGCGTACGCCGTCGTAGCGCGCGAGATTGGACGAAGCCTCGGCGCAGGCTATGACGTAATAGGCGGGAACCGCGTATTTAAGCTCGGGCAAATCGAAGTAATCGATGCTTGCTCCAAGCGTTTCAAACCGCTTTGCACTATCGAGCAGATTTTGCTTAACAGCGGGACTTAACCCGACATTCAGAAACTCGTTCGCAATACCGATTCTCTTTCCCGAAAGGTTTTCGGCGCGGACCGAATTATAATCAAAAGCAAACTCTTTAGAGCAGGTCATATCTCTTTCGTCGGCTCCGCTTATAACATCAAACAGGGCGGCGCAGTCGGCTGAGTTTTTGCCGATAATGCCTATCTGGTCAAGGGACGAGGCATAGGCGATAAGGCCGTAACGCGAAACGGCGGAGTAGGTGGGCTTGAGCCCCGTCACACCGCAGTACGAAGCGGGCTGACGCACCGAGCCGCCCGTGTCCGAACCGAGCGCTATCGGCGCAAGTTCCGCCGCAACCGCCGCTGCCGCGCCCGACGAGCTGCCGCCCGCAGAGCGTTCGGGGTTTACGGGATTTTTAACGCTGCCGAAGTACGAGGTTTCGCCCGTGCTGCCCATGGCAAATTCGTCCATATTGAGCTTGCCGAGAATAATCATACCCTCGGCGTTTATTCTGTCGATAACCGTCGCGTTGTACGGCGCGACGAAATTCTCAAGCATTTTTGAAGCGCAGGTTGTTTTAATGCCCTTTGTGCAGATGTTGTCCTTAATTGCTATCGGCACGCCTGCAAGTCTGCCGCATATTCTCCCGCTGTCAATACCCGACTGAACCTCTGCCGCCCTGCTGAGCGCTTCGTCCCTGCAGACGGTGATATAACAGTTAAGCTCGGGATTGAGCTTTTCTATATTATCAAGATAGGCGTTAACCGCTTCGGTGACGCTTATCTTTTTCTGTCTGATTGCCGCCGAAAGCTCAAGGGCGGTCATTTTTGTTATGTCATTCATACCGCACCTCATTCCACCGTCCGCGGAACCCTGAAGCAGCCGTCCGCGGTTTCGGCATTCTCAAGCAGAGCCTCGGGATTTTCAGTCGGCGCAGCTTCATCTGCTCGAAGGCTGTCGGCCGAAACGGGGCAGACTCCGTCCTCACCGTCCGATGAAAGTTCAGACAGCATACCGACGTAATCGAGTATTTCGTTTAAGTCCTTTGCGAAGCGTTCGCGCTCTTCAGCGTCAAGGCTGAGTTTGCCGAGCGCTTCAAGCTGAGTCAGAAGCCCGTTGTCAACAGTCATATTCTTCTCCCGAGTATTAATCTTCATTTCACATTATATTACATTATTGAATAAAATACAAAGACAAAAAATTTGATTGAATTTTAAGCTCTGTTGTGATATGATATTTTTGTATATACTGAAATGAGTTCGGAGGCTTATTTTATGAACGTCAACAAAAAGCTGATAGCAATAGCGCTTGTTCTTGTAATAGCTGTGGCTGTTATTTTACCTTCGTGTAAAAGCAACAAGTCAGTCGGCGACGAGGTTGTAGTCGTTACCGACCGTAACGGCGTGCCCATCACCGATAAAAACGGCGAAGCAATTACCGTTGTGCTTGAAACGGAAATAGTTGAGGTTACAAACGCCAACGGCGAGAAGGTTCTCGACGAAAACGGCGAACCCAAGACCTCGATAATATATCATTCAAAGGACGTTGAAGTTCCCGTTATCGGCTCCGACGGCAAGCCCGTAACCGACGCCAAGGGCAACATTATGACAACCATGATAACTGTTCCTCCGAAAACACAGGAGGTTGTCACTGCTGTTGAGGTAACCGATCCCAACGGCAATCCCGTTGTTGACGAGAGCGGAAGCGCTCTTACCTATACTCTTGTTTATACCACTTCGACCGCCGATCCCGGTTCAAACAGCTCCAACTGGGGCACTACTTACGGCGGCACGCAGAACGACTCTTTCAAGGCGATGGCTGCAACTCCCGACGGCGGTTGTGTTTCTTTGTTCCAATCCAACTCCAAGGACGGTACGGTAAGCGGTCTTGTCTCCGATTCAACGAGCGTTCCGTTCATAGTCATAATCAAGTATGATCAGGAAGGCAGACTTAAATGGCAGAAGGTGCTTTCCGGCAACGGTGCGCTTCAGCTTAATGCGGCTGACGTCGATGCGGACGGCAACATCTATATTGCAGGCTTTACCAAGGCTACCGATATGGGCTTCAGCAACTACGGCGACTACGACGCGGTGCTCTGCAAGCTTAATTCCTCGGGTGACATCCGCTGGGTCAAGAACTTCGGCGGCTCGTCAACCGACGGCTTCTACGGCGTAAGCGTATGTCCCGACGGCGTTGTTGCGGCGGGCCTGTGCGCGTCGGGCGACGGCAACGCGGCTTCTCTGGGTCTCGGCTCTGGCAGGTCTGCTGCGGTTATCGTCAAGTTCGACACCGAGGGCAACGTCAAGTTTGCCAAGGGCGTAGGCTCAGCGGGCGACACCTTCAATTCCGTTGATGCCGACTCTGTGGGCAACATCTACGCGGTAGGCAATTTCTCACCGCAGTCAGCTGCAATTAAGAGCTACGGCCGTTCGGACGGCGTTGCGGTCATGTTTGACGCAAACGGCAATCAGAAATGGCTTAAGCAGTACGGCGGCAGTCAGATCGACAACTTCAATTCCGTTGTTGCCACTAACGACGGCTGCGTAATCGTCGGCAGATCGCGTTCAGCCGATTTCTCGCTTGAAAAGCTCGGCAATCAGGGCGATTACGACGCCATAATTGTTAAATACGGCCAGAACGGCAATATTATATTCGAAAACACATTCAGAGGTCCCGGCGCTGAGAATTTCAACGCTGTTACGCTTGCCGCTAACGGCACGATCGTTATCGCGGGTCAGTCGGCTTCGGGTACGAGAGACCTCAAGACTGTCGGCAACAGGGGCGGCAGCGACGCTATTATCGTAACCTACGGCGCTACGGGTAACGTATCCTCGGTTCAGGGCTACGGCGGCGGCAGAGACGATGCGTTCACGGGTATCTGCGTACTGAAAAACGGCGAATACGTCGCATGCGGCTCGACGCTTTCGGTTGACGGCGACCTTGTCGGCGCAAGAGCTCCCAGCGACTCAACGCATACCGTCGGCATGATTGCTAAATTCAAATAAAGGCAGAATTCTTAATGGCTGAAGACAGATTCGAAGCGGGTTATATACCCGTAACACATAAAATACTGTGGCTCGTTCTTCGCGTTTTGATACTCGGCTGGGGAGTCTACGGACTTTTTCACGGCTCGGTAGTGGAGTTTCTGGAGGCTATATTTGCTATTGCATTCACGCATCTCTGGGACTATTTCCAGATTGCGGGTAACTTCTCGTTCATCACGCGGGTTGACTACACAACGCAGTCCATGCTCAACGTCTTTATCTTTGTCGGCGTTGTCATCGGCTCGACGCTCAACAACAGAACGGGTTTTCATCATTTCGACCTGATAACCCACTTCTTCGCGGGCTTTATTTCAAGCTGGGCTGCATACGACTTAGCGGTTATCGTGCAGGGCAGGAAAAGACGTCTTTCGCCTGCGCTGGCGGGTATGTTCTGCATTTTCGCCGCGTGCTTTATCGCGGTCGGCTGGGAGATGTATGAGTTCACCATGGACAGGGTTTACGGACTTCTGCTCCAGAATTCGAGACCTATGTCAGACGTTGGACTAACCGATACAATGGTCGACTTCATTATGTCATCCGTAGGCGCGGTTGTCGGCATGCTGACGGTTGCATTTTACCGCAACGGTCTTATCGGTCCGCATAAGGAAATGTATAAGCAAAGAGCGAAGAAGCTTGAGGAAACCGAGGAGCTTAAGGAAACGCTTCTCAGGAATTATCTTGAAAATAACACGAAAAAATAGTGTGGTGGTTAAAATGAAAAAGAGAATAGCGGTTGCGGCACTCTGCTTCGTTTTGACCGCTTTGCTTTTGTGCTCATGCACAAGGACCGCGCCCGTTACCGTCAATTCGCAGAAAATTGACGCAGGCGTGTATGCGTATTTTACCGACAGAGCCAAGGCGGAAAATGCCGACAAGAGCGCTGCCGAGCAGACCGAAATCGCAAAGCAGAAGCTCTGCCGATACGTTGCAATCAACACGGAATTTGCGAACAGAGGGCTTTCGCTTGACCCCGGCGACAAAAACACCGTTGCCGAAACGGTTGACTCGTACTGGCACACCTTCGGGAATTATTTTGAAGGCGTGGGCGTAACCCGTCAGGATATTTATAAAATTGAACTTAATAAGGCTTACGAAAAGGCGCTTATGCTCAGCTATTATTCAAAGGACGGCGACAAACCCGTCTCCGACGAAACGCTTAAGCAGTATTTTTCGGACAATTTTGTTGCGTTCAGAGCCGTTACGGGCTTTCTTACAACCGTTGACGACGACAATAACGCCGTTTCAATGACCGACGCTCAGAAGCAGCCGATTATCAACAGCTTCAATTCGGTTGCCGCCGATATCAACGAGCACGGCGCGGCGCTGCTCACGGCAAGCTCGGATTTGCAGGACGTTAGCGTTACCGAGGACATAGTGGTTGTTTCAAAGAACAACGCTTATCCCGAGGGCTTTTACGATAAGATAAGAGAGATTGAAACCGGCAAGGCGGCGGCGTTCGTTATAGGCGACTATATCTTCTGCGCCGAGAGGTATGAGATACTTTCCGACGAGTACAGTTTGTTTTCAAAATACAGAACCGACTGTCTGTCGGCGCTAAAGGGCGAGGAGTTCTCGGGAGTTGTCGATAACTGGACAAAAGCGTTCAATGTTGACTGATTTCGAAAAATACGCTTGACAAACCGATTTTTCGGTGATAAGATATTGAAAACTTAAGAATAAAGGCTGTGACGAAGACGGCTGAGTTTTATGCTCATTCAGAGATTCGGTGGTTGGTGCGAACCGAAGGCAGGAGCTTATGTCCCATCCCTTCCGAGCCGGAGGTCCGAAAGGTTATGACACCCAGTAGGCGCTTCCCGTGATTGCTGCGTGAAAGCATAGGAATTGTTGGATTCCGAGAGAGGTAGCCGTAAGGCTGCAATTTGAGTGGTACCGCGGATGTGATTTTCACACTCGTCTCAAAGTTTGAGACGGGTGTTTTTTTATTTTATTTTTCAAACAAGGAGGAACCCCATATGGAAATGACAAACGTCAGCAAGGCCAGACAGGAACTGTTAGAGGTCGCTATGCGAATACGCGAAATGCGTGAAATTTCGGGGCTCACAATTGAAGAAATGGCGGAGGAAACCGAGGTTACGGTTGACGATTACCGCCGTTACGAAGCGGGTGAAATGGATTTTCCGTTTACCTTCCTTCACAAGTGTGCGCACGTTTTTAATATTGATATTACAAACATACTTGAGGGCAAGAGCGCCCATCTTTCGTCATATACGGTAACCAGAAACGGCGAAGGTCAGCAGACCGCCAAGGAGAACGGCATTGACATCGTCAACCTTGCGCCGAAATTCCGCAAGAAGCTCGCCGAACCGCATTGGGTTAAGTATGACTATGACGAGAGCCTTCAGAACAAGCCGATTCACTGCACAACCCACTCGGGTCAGGAATTCGACTACGTTATCAAGGGCCATCTTAAGGTTCAGGTCGGCAACAACACCGAAACCCTGCACGAGGGCGACAGCATTTACTACAATTCATCCACGCCTCACGGTATGATAGCCGTTGACGGCGAGGACTGCACCTTCTTAGCCGTCGTTATGTCGGGCGAGGAGGAGAAGGAAGAGATTATCAGAGATACCTTCTCGCAGCAGAGCACCAAAAAGGGCGGAGTTGTCAGCGACAAGTTCGTTTCCTGCGAAACCGACGATAAGGGCTATCTTCAGAAAATCGAGTTTCACAATGAGGATAAGTTCAATTTTGCCTTCGATATAGTTGACGAGATTGCCAAGAAGGACCCCGACAAGCTGGCAATGCTCCATATTTCAAAGGACAAAACCGAAAGACGCTTTACCTTTAACGATATGAAGCGCGCGTCAAATCAGACCGCTAACTATTTCAAGTCGCTGGGCATCAAGAAGGGCGACAAGGTTATGCTCGTCTTAAAGCGTCATTATCAGTTCTGGTTCTCGATGCTTGCTCTTCATAAGCTCGGCGCGGTTGCGATTCCCGCAACGAATCAGCTTCAGTCGCACGATTTTGAATACCGTTTCAAGGTCGGCGAGGTCAGTGCTATTGTCTGCACCGCCGACGGCGACGTAGCTCATCAGGTTGAGATAGCCGAGCAGAGCGTTCCTACGCTTAAAACAAAGATTATGGTCGGCGGCAGCCGTGAGGGCTGGCACGACTTCAACGAGGAATACTCGCTTTACAGCGCGCATTTCTATCGCTCGGAGGAAACTCCCTGCGGAAACGACCCGATGGTTATGTTCTTCACCTCGGGTACGACGGGTTACCCGAAGCTTGCAATTCACTCATACAAGTACGCTTTGGGCCACTATATCACCGCCAAGTACTGGCACGGCGTGAGCGAGGACGGACTTCACTTCACGATTTCCGAAACCGGCTGGGGCAAGGCGCTCTGGGGCAAGCTTTACGGCCAGTGGTTAAGCGAAGGCGCGGTATTTACCTACGACTTTGACCGCTTCGACGCGTCGGATATACTGCCGATGTTCGCAAAGTACAACATCACCACCTTCTGCGCACCGCCTACAATGCTGCGCATGATGATAAAGCAGGACATTTCAAAGTACGATTTCTCATCCGTGCGTCATATGACAACGGCGGGCGAGGCGCTCAATCCCGAGGTTTACCGTCAGTTTGAGAAGGCGACGGGACTTCAGATTATGGAGGGCTTCGGTCAGACCGAAACGACGCTGACCGTCGGCAACCTTATGGGCGGCACTCACAAGGTCGGTTCAATGGGCAAGCCTTCGCCGATGTACGATATGGATATCGTTGACGAAAACGGTAATTCCGTACCTGTCGGCGAAACGGGCGAAATTGTCATAAAGACAAGCGATAAGATACCCTGCGGTCTGTTCCTCGGTTATTACAGAGACGAGGAGTCAACCAAAAAGGTATGGCATGACGGTTACTATCATACGGGCGATACCGCTTGGCGCGACGAGGACGGTTTCCTCTGGTACGTAGGACGTGTTGACGACGTTATCAAGTCCTCGGGCTACAGAATCGGACCGTTTGAGATTGAGAGCGTAATTATGGAATTACCCTACGTTCTCGAGTGCGGCGTTTCTGCCGTTCCCGACGATGTCAGAGGTCAGGTAGTCAAGGCGAGTATAGTTCTCGTCAAGGGCACCGAGGGCACAGAGGAGCTCAAGAAGGAAATCCAGAATTACGTCAAGGCTCACACCGCGCCCTACAAATACCCGAGAATAGTCGTATTCCGCGACGACCTGCCCAAGACAATTTCAGGTAAAATTCAGAGAAATAAACTGTAATTATATACATTAAAATATAAAATATACCATTGACAAACAAAAAAAGTTGATTTATAATAAGTCAAATCTTAAAGGCGTTGAAGAAGAGAGCCCGAACGGAGCAAGCGCAGAGAGAGGCAACGGTTGGTGTAAGTTGCCGGGACTGCCGGTTGGGCCGTAGCTTCCGAGCCGGGAGGAAGAACGGCGAAAAGCTTAGTAGAACTTCCCCGTTACTGCTGCGTTAATGCATACGGCTTGTCAGAGCCTGAGAGGCAATTTTTAATTGCAATTTGAGTGGTACCGCGGGTATTTGGTTATTTAATGCTCGTCTCAAAGTAATTCAACTTTGGGACGGGTTTTTGTTTTGTCCCGAAGGGTACTAAGGAGAAGATTATGGAATTTCAGGGACTTGATTTCAAAATCAGGGAAATGGCTGCCCGTATCAGGGAGCTGCGTGAAATCAAACAGTTTTCCGCCGAGGAAATGGCTGCCAAGACCGACGTTCCGGTTGAGGAATACTTAGCCTGCGAAAACGGCGAGATGGATTTAAGCTTTGCTTTTATTTACCGCTGCGCGCTTGCCTTCGGCGTTGACGTCACCGATATTATCGAGGGCGTCAGCCCCACGCTGTCATCACTCGTAATAACGAGACACGGCGAGGGCCAGAAAATCGAGCAGGCTCACGGCATGGTCTATTACAGCCTTGCTCCGAATTTCAGAAACAGAATTTCCGAGCCCCTTTACGTCAACGTGGCTTATAATGCCGAGGCCGAGAGAAAGCCTATCGAGCTTACCACCCACGACGGTCAGGAAATGGACATTGTCATTTCGGGTAAGCTTAAGCTTCAGGTCGGCTCGCATATTGAGGTTCTCGAAGCGGGCGACACGGCGTATTATGACAGCGGCACACCTCACGGTATGATAGCCGTTGACGGCAGCGATGCTCAGTTTTACGCAATCGTCCTCAATCCTGCGGGCGAGTCAATGTTTAAGAAAAAGACCGACTCCGATATCGTCATCAAGGCGGTTGAGGACAAGAAGTCAAGAATATACAAGAAATATATCGACGTCGTCAAGGACGAAAACGGAACACCGACCAAGATTACGTTCAAGAATATCGACAACTTCAATTTTGCCTTCGATATCATGGACGAAATTGCGAAGAAGGACCCCGACAAGCTTGCAATGCTCCACATTTCGCGCGACAAGACCGAAAGACGCTTTACCTTTGAGGATATGCGCAAGATGTCCAATCAGTGCGCCAATTACTTCAAGTCGCTGGGCATCAAGAAGGGCGACAGAGTTCTGCTCGTCTTAAAGCGTCATTATCAGTTCTGGATTGCGATGCTCGGACTTATCAAGCTCGGCGCTATCGGAATTCCCGCAGTTGCTCAGCTTCAGTCGCACGACTTTGAATACCGTTTTCAGTCGTCGGGCGCTATTGCCGTTCTTTCCACCGTTGACGGCGACACTGCGCATCAGATTGAAATCGCATGTCAGACCTGCCCCGACGTTAAGACTAAGATTATCGTAAACGGCAAGCGTGAGGGCTGGAGAACCTTTGACGAGGAGTTCCCGCTTTATTCAAACGAGTTTGAGCGTACTGCCGACTCAACCGGCGGCGACGACCTTATGCTTATGTATTTCACGTCGGGCACCTCGGGTTATCCGAAAATCGCAACGCATAACTGCAAGTATCCGCTCGGACATTTCCACACGGCGAAGTACTGGCACTGCGTTGATCCCGACGGACTTCACCTTACAATTTCCGACACGGGCTGGGCAAAGGCCGCGTGGGGCAAATTCTACGGTCAGTGGATGTGCGAAGCGGCGCTGTTTGTCTATGACTTCGACCGCTTTGATGCTTCGGATATACTTCCGATGTTTGCAAAGTATCATATCACCACCTTCTGCGCACCGCCGACAATGCTCAGAATGATGATAAAGCAGGACATTTCGCAGTATGACTTTTCGTCGGTCAAGCATATGACAACTGCGGGCGAGGCGCTCAATCCCGAGGTTTACCGTCAGTTTGAAAAGGCGACGGGACTTCAGATACTTGAGGGCTTCGGTCAGACCGAGGGCACAATGCTTATCGGCAATATGCGCGGCGCAAAGCACAGAATCGGCTCAATGGGCAAGCCTGCACCGATTTACAATATCGAGCTTATCGACAAGGACGGCAACCCCGTTCCGACAGGTGAAACGGGTGAGATTGTCGTCAACGTCAAGGACGGCGCTCCCTGCGGTCTGTTCGTCGGCTATTACGGCGACGAGGAAAAGACAAAGGAAGTCTGGCACGACGGTTATTATCATACGGGCGATGCCGCGTGGAAGGACGAGGACGGCTTCTACTGGTACGTCGGACGTGTTGACGACGTTATCAAGTCCTCGGGCTACAGAATCGGACCGTTTGAAATTGAGAGCGTTATTATGGAGCTTCCGTACGTTCTTGAATGCGGCGTTTCCGCCGCTCCCGACGAGGTCAGGGGTCAGGTTGTCAAGGCGAGTATAGTTCTTGTCAAGGGCACCGAGCCTACCGAAGAACTCAAGAAGGAAATTCAGGAGTACGTCAAGACTCACACCGCGCCTTACAAATATCCGAGAATAGTTGTTTTCCGTGACGAGCTTCCCAAGAGCACGTCGGGAAAGATTATGAGGAATCAGTTATAATGAATTACAAACGAGTTACGCTTCTGTGCGGACACTACGGCAGCGGCAAGACGAATATTGCGGTCAATATGGCGCTCGATTTGAAAAAGCGTTATGACAGCGTTGCGGTTGCCGACCTCGACATAGTCAATCCGTATTTCCGCACGAAGGATTCGGCGAAGGATTTTGAGGAAAACGGCATACGGCTTATTGTTTCGGAATATGCCAATTCCAATCTCGACATTCCCGCTTTACCGCAGGATATGTACGCGATTACCGACGACAAATCGCTTCACGTAATAATTGACGTCGGCGGCGACGACAGAGGCGCTCTTGCGCTCGGCCGTATTGCCCCCGCGCTGATTGAGGAAAACGATTACGAGATGCTGCTTGTGGTCAATAAATTCCGTCCGCTTACTCCCGACGCGGCTTCGACAATAGAGGTTATGCGCGAAATCGAAGCGGCAGGCGGCATACGCTTTACGGGAATTGCGAACAATTCCAACTTAGGCGACGAGACGACAGCTGACGACGTGCTGGCTTCTTTACAGTACGCCGACGAGGTTTCAGAACTGTCGGGACTGCCCGTTGTAATGACAACGGTTAAAGAGGATTTGTATAACGGGCTTTCGGGTAAAATTGAAAACCTTTTCCCGATGAAGCTTCAGGCAAGACCTATAGATTAGTTTTTAATTAAGTTTTGATATAAGGAGAGATTTTATGGCAAAGCTTACGTTCAAAACCGACAACTGTAAGGGTTGCGGACTCTGCGTTGACGCGTGTCCGAAGCAGATTTTACAGCTTGCCGAGGATAAGATTAACAAGAAGGGACATCATCCCGCCGAGTGCATTGACCAGGAGGCATGCATCGGCTGCGCATCCTGCGCGATTATGTGTCCCGACTGCATTATCAAGGTAGAAAGGTGAGGTGTGAAATGGCAGATAAAGTTTTAATGAAGGGCAACGAGGCTATCGCCGAGGCGGCTATCATCGCCGGTTGCCGTCACTACTTCGGCTATCCGATTACACCTCAGACTGAGGTTGCCGCGTATATGGCAAAGAAAATGCCCAAAATCGGCGGCGTATTCCTTCAGGCTGAGTCCGAGATAGCGGCTATCAATATGGTTTACGGAGTTTCCTCCGCGGGCAAGAGAGTTATGACCTCTTCTTCAAGCCCCGGAATTTCGCTTAAGGGCGAGGGACTTTCATATCTTGCAGGTTCGGATCTTCCCGCACTTGTTGTCAACGTTCAGAGAGGCGGCCCGGGACTGGGCGGCATTCAGCCCTCACAGTCGGACTATTTCCAGGCAACACGCGGCGGCGGACACGGCGACTATCACATGATAGTTCTTGCTCCCGCTTCCGTTCAGGAAATGGCTGAGCTTACCGTAAAAGGCTTCGAGCTTGCCGACAAGTACAGAATGACGTCAATGATACTTGCCGACGGTACAATGGGACAGATGATGGAGCCCGTTTCGCTTGATTTCGACGTTGCTCCCGCTCCCGAAAAGCCGTGGGCTACAACGGGTACAAAGATGCAAAGAGAGCATAATATTGTCAACTCGCTCTCACTCGTTCCCGAGGAGCTTGAACAGCTTAACTTCGACCGTTACAAGAGATATAAAATCGTCGAGGAAAACGAGACGAGATATGAGGAATACATGGTTGACGACGCCGATATCGTAATCGCCGCCTTCGGTATTGCCGCAAGAGTTTCCAAGAATGCGGTCAACGAAGCGCGTGCGCAGGGTATCAAGGCAGGTCTTATCCGTCCGATTACCCTCTGGCCGTTCCCGAAGGCTCCCTTCAAAAAGGCGGCAACCCACGCAAAGGCTATGATTTCCGTTGAGCTTTCAATGGGTCAGATGATAGAGGACGTTCAGCTTGCAACCGAGTGCAGAGTTCCCGTAACCCTGTGCAACAGAGCGGGCGGTATGATTCCCAGCCCCGAGCAGGTGCTTGAG
>JAEEUJ010000179.1 GCA_016290515.1 Clostridiaceae bacterium | reverse complement strand
GATACCGCCTCGGAGGTATTGGTCGCGTTCATAGCGGCGTTAGCGCTCTCAACCTCGATTCCCGATGAGCCCAAATCAAGCCCCGCAGCGAGCTTGTCCTTAAGTTCGAGCACTATGCGCTGAGCGAGCTTGGGACCGACGCCGTTTGCGCGGGTAATTGACTTGCTGTCGCCCGACGCTATCGCAAGTGCAAGCGAATCGGGGGTAAGCTCGCTTAAAATAGCGAGCGCAACCTTCGGGCCGACGCCCGAAACGCTCAGAAGCACCTTGAAGCATTCCATCTCGGTTTCGGTATAAAAACCGAAAAGGTCAAGCGCGTTTTCCGAAACGTTAAGATAGGTAAACAGAGTTACCGTTTCGCCCTTTGACGCGATATTTTTAAGCGTGTTCATTGTGGTGAAGCACTTGAACGCCACGCCGTTGCAGTTAACGGCAACACACTGAGTGTCGTAAAAGACGACCTCACCCGTTATTGAATAAAACATAATCTTTTCCTCACCTGATATTTCTCAGCTTGCCCATAAGCGAGCCGCTCGAATGAGCGTGGCAGACTGCCATCGCAAGCGCGTCTGCGGTATCGTCGGGTTTGGGCACCTTCTCGAGATTGAGAATTACGCGTATCATTTCCTGAACCTGCTTTTTCTCGGCTCTGCCGTAGCCGACTACGCTCTGTTTTACCTGAAGCGGCGTGTACTCAAAAATCCCGGCGCCGTTCTGATGTGCGGCAAGTACCGTAACGCCCCTCGCTTGAGCAACGTCGATAACCGTTTTGGCGTTCGTGTTATAGAAAAGCTTTTCTATAGCCATAGCCTCGGGCTTATACTTTGCAAAAAGCATATTCAGGTCCTTGTAGATAACGTCAAGGCGCTCGACAAACGGCATACCCGCCGGCGTGGTAATCGCGCCGTAGTCAAGTACGGTGAAGCGGTTTGCTTCGTATTTAATTACGCCGTAGCCGACTATTGCATAGCCGGGGTCGATACCTAAAATTATCATAAACCCTAATACCCCATAATATTATTTTTATAATTATACTATAATTTATAAAATAATGCAATAAAAAAGAGCGAATAAATCGCCCTTTTTTGAAGTTTTATTGAATTATTTGTAATCCTTTTTACCGTTTTTCTCGCGTTCGCGGATAACGTAGCGCGTAGGCGTTCCCTCAAGGCCGAAGACCTCGCGTATCTGGTTGTCAATGTAGCGCTGATAGCTGTAGTGAAAAAGGTCCTTTGAATTGACGAAGCAGACGAATGTAGGCGGTCTGGTCGAAGCCTGAGTCATATAATAAATTTTAAGTCTCTTGCCCTTGTCGGTAGGCGGCTGAACACGCGCCGTCGCAGCGGCAAGCACGTCGTTGAGTTTGCCCGTCGAAATGCGCATGGAATTCTGCTCATTGACAAACTTGATAAGCTCGAAAAGTCTGTCGAGACGCTGTCCCGTTTTGGCTGAAATAAAGATAATCGGAGCATAGCTCATAAACGCAAAATCGCCCATCAGCTTCTTGCGCTCGACATCCATTGTGTGACCGTCCTTTTCGACGGCGTCCCACTTATTTACCGCGATAATGCACGCCTTTCCCTGCTCGTGCGCTATGCCCGCAACCTTGGAATCCTGCTCGGTGAAGCCTTCCGTTGCGTCAATCATTATTACGCAGACGTCGGCTCTTTCAACCGCCATTCTCGCACGTATTACCGAATATTTTTCTATCTGATCGTCAACCCTGCTTTTGCGGCGAAGTCCCGCAGTATCGATAAAGACAAAGCTTCCCTTGTCGTTTTCAATTATCGTGTCGGTCGAGTCGCGCGTAGTGCCGGCAATGTCCGAGACTATTGCTCTCTCCTCGCCCGCTATGGCGTTGACAAGCGAGGATTTGCCGACGTTGGGTTTGCCTATAATTGCAACCTTGACGGTTTCGGAGTCGAATTCATCCTCTTTTTGTTCGGGTAAATACTTAATCACCTCGTCAAGAAGGTCGCCCGTGCCGTGACCGTGAACGGAAGATACAGCAATCGGATCGCCGAGACCGAGATTGTAAAACTCATAGAAATCGGGCGGAAGCTCGCCTATCGTGTCGCATTTGTTGACGCAGAGAACTATCGGCTTTCCGCTCTTCTGAAGCATCGCGGCAACCTCCATATCGGTCGCGACAACGCCCGAACGCACATCGGTAACAAGGACGATTACGTCCGCGCTGTCGATGGCTAACTGAGCCTGACGGCGCATCTGAGAGAGAATAACGTCGTCGGAATGCGGCTCAATACCGCCCGTATCGACGAGCAGCATATTGTAGCCGAGCCACTCACAGTCGCCGTAAATACGGTCGCGGGTGACGCCGGGTGTATCGTCAACTATAGAAAGACGTTTGCCGATTAACTTGTTGAAAAGCGTGCTTTTGCCGACGTTCGGTCTGCCGACAATCGCGATTACGGGTCTGCTCATTTAATCAACCCCCAGTATTATTTTTGCAAACTGCGCGCCGTCGTTATAGGCGAGCTTTATATCGGTTTTAAGTTCGTTTTTTGCCTGCTCATAGGTCATGTCGTCAAGGAAAACGCCGTCAACCTTTTCGGGATAAGTTCCCTTTACCATAGAAGCGGAAATTATAAGATATTCACCTAAGTCTTTGCCTTTAAGCTGATTAATTAGGTCCTGTCCGACTATAAGTCCGGCGACGGTGATATTCTCGCCGAAGAAGTCGTTTTTAATCTCATAGACGTTTATTTTAAGACCGTCGCACTTTGCGCAGATTTTGTCGCAAAGTTCTGCTATAAGCGGATATGCGGCAACGCCTGCAGCACAGCTTAAAGTCTTTGAAACGGGCATGATTTCGGTGGTTTCAAGGTAGTTTTCGAACTCCTCCTTGAACAGAGTCCACATGCCGACGCCGTTATCAAGCTGAGGATAATCCTCATAGAATTCACCGCAGGGAAGCGGTCTCTGAGCCTTCAGATAGAACTCGTCGGCAGGATAGGCAAGGCGCGTGCCGTGCTCCTTATAAAAATCGTCGCCGAAGCGCTCGATTATGTCTATGGTTTCCCCTGCCCGTTCTTTTGTATAAGGCTTAATCGGGTAAAGCCCGTCGCGGAATTTTGTAATGCCGACCGGAACGGCGGCGATACTCTGAACCGCGGGATAAAGCGCGGAAAGTTCTTTAAGCGAATACTCAAGCTCTTTGCCGTCATTGATTTCGGGGCACAGAACAAGCTGAGTATTCATTGAAATACCCGCGTCAGCAAAGCGTTTTATAAGCTTCAGCGACTCGCCCGCGTTCTTGTTTTTCATCATCTCGACGCGAAGCTCGGGATTCATGGTGTGAACGGAAATATTGACGGGACTTATGTGCATATCTATTATGCGCTGAGTCTCGTGCTCGGAAAGATTGGTAAGCGTTATGTAGTTACCGAAAAGGAACGAAAGACGGCTGTCGTCATCCTTGAAATACAACGTGTCGCGCATACCCTTCGGCAACTGATCGACAAAGCAGAAAATGCACTTGTTACGGCAGGAATGCTGCTTATCCATAAGGTAGGTCTCAAACTCAAGCCCTACGTTATCGGCGTTCTTTTCAGTGATTTTAACGGTCTTTTTCTTTCCCTTTACGGTCAGAAAAGACAGTTCGGCGGGAAGGTCGTTCATATAAAAATCGTAGTCGAGAACGTCCTCGATTTCACAGCCGTTGATATGCGTCAGACTGTC
>JAEEUJ010000178.1 GCA_016290515.1 Clostridiaceae bacterium | reverse complement strand
GCAGATAAGGTGCTCAAAGCCGAGCCTTTTCTGCGCTTCCTTTAAGAGAAAATCGGGACTTGCGCTAATGACAACCGACTCTCTTTCGCGGTTTTCCTTACGCGCAAACCCGTAAAAATCCTTCTCGTGTCTGTCCCAGAACTTTTTGACGTTCTTTTCGAGATTGATAAAACGCACGAAGCAGAAAATATGGTGCTTGAAATGGTCAAGTCCGATAATGTGCGTTAAAAACAGAAGTATGTCAAAGAAATAGAAAGGCAGAAGGAACAAAAGATAGGGATGCCTTAAGAAACAGTAGAACGCGAACGTCGAACCGCTGTCAAAGGGTAATACGGTTTTGTCAAAATCGTAAATATCTATTTTTTTCATCCTTCTCACCTCCGAAATTTTGAGTAATTTTAGCAGAAAAGCGCAGGCAAATCAAGGTGTTTTTGAAATTACCCCGTTTTCAACAGTTTTTCGCATTCAACGGGTGTTTTTATGTTATTTCTGACCAAGTTCCTTTGTGCGCTCATACGAAGCCTTGACCGCATTTATGCAGGCGGCTCTGAACGAGCCTTCCTCGAGCGCTCTTACGCCCTCGATTGTAGAGCCTGCGGGCGAGCATACGGCGTCCTTGAGTTCGGCGGGATGTCTGCCCGAAGCCTTTAAGAGAGCCGCCGCGCCCTCAAGCGTGGAAGCTGCGTAGTCAAGCGCCCTGTCGCGCGGAAGGCCGCATTCAACTGCGCCGTCCGCAAGAGCGTCGATAAACATATATGCAAACGCGGGACCGCAGCCCGAAACCGCGCTCGCGGCGTCGATAAGTCTTTCCTCAATCCTGTCAACCGTGCCGCAGGAAGCCATAAACTCCTTAAATGCGTTTTCCTTTGAACCGTCAACTCCTTCGGTGCAGTAGAGTATAACTCCCTTGCCGACCGAAGCGGGCGTGTTGGGCATAATGCGGATGGTCGGAACGCTGCCGAAAAGCTCGTTCAGACTTTTCAGGCTGACGCCCGCCGCCATGCTGACAAGCGTGAATTCGCCGCTCTTTTTATCAAGAAGCGGTTTGATTTCGGCAGAAAGCGCCGCCAGAAACTGCGGCTTAACGCCGATGAATATAAAATCACACTCGCTGATAAGTGTTTCGGCATAAACGGAGTTAGCCGAGATTTCACGCGCAAGCGCGTCCGCCTTTTCGGCGTCCTTGTCGTAAAGATAAACCTCGCAGCCGCCCTTTGATACGGCGCTCGCAAGCGCGCCGCCCATATTACCCGTACCTATAAAACCTATTTTCATAATTATCACCTTATGTTTCCGTTACCCGTAACGATATATTTGTATGAACACAGCTCCTTAAGTCCCATAGGACCTCTGGCGTGAAGCTTCTGAGTCGAAATGCCCATTTCGCAGCCGAGACCGAACTCGCCGCCGTCGGTAAAGCGGGTTGAAGCGTTTACGTAAACCGCCGCACTGTCAACGAGAAGCGTGAATTTCCGCTTCGCAGTTTCGTCATTCGTGATAATTGCGTCCGAATGTCCCGTCGAATGTGCCGAGATATGTGCTATAGCCTCGTCAACGCCCGAAACTACCTTAACCGCGAGAATGTAATCAAGGAATTCGGTATCAAAGTCCTTTTCGCCCGCAGGTGTGCCGTTGATAATTTCTGCCGCCTTTCCGTCAAGCCTTAATTCAACGGGCGTCAGGCCGTTTGCGGCTCTTTCGTCAACGAGCTTGCTTTTCAGCATCGGCAAAAAGTCCTCTGCAACCGCTTCGTCAACCAAACAGACCTCCTCGGCGTTACAAACCGAAGGACGGCTTGTTTTGGCGTTGTTGATTATGTTGACGGCCATATCAAGGTCGGCTGTTTTTTCAACGTAAACGTGGCAGATACCCGTGCCCGTCTGAATGCAGGGAACTGTTGCGTTCTCGACGCAGGCGCGTATAAGTCCCGCGCCGCCTCTTGGAATGAGCATATCGATAAGACCGTTCGCCTTCATCATCTCGTTGGCGCTCTGACGGGTTGTGTCGTGAATAAGCTGAATTGCGTCGGGATTTACGCCGACCTTTTCAAGTCCGCTTCTGAGCGCTTTGACTATTGCGAGTGCCGAACGGAACGCCTCCTTGCCGCCGCGCAGTACGCAGGCGTTGCCGCTCTTTAATGCGAGCGAAGCCGCGTCGGACGTAACGTTGGGACGGCTCTCGTAAATAATGCCGACAACTCCGAGCGGTACGGAAACCTTTTTAATAACAAGATTGCCGTTTCGTGTTACCTCGTCGAGCACGTTGCCGACGGGGTCGGGAAGCCCGGCGACCTCACGTATTCCCTGAGCCATGCCGAGTATTCTGTCGTGTGAGAGTGAAAGGCGGTCAATCATAACGTCCGAGACAGTGCCGCGGGCCGCTTCGACGTCCTTTTCGTTCTCGGCTAAAATATCGGCTTCGTTTTCAATCAGAGCGTCAGCCATCGCGAGAAGCGCCGCATTTTTCTTGTCGGTCGTCAGACCTAAAATATCGGCAGATGCCTTTTTGGCGTTTATCAGTATTTCCTGAGTATTTTCTAACATTTTATTTCCTTTCCGCGATAAAGCGCGTGCCTATCTGCTCGCCGTCAACTATACCGTAGAGCACCGACGGATCGCTGCCGTTGGCTATTACTACATCACAGCCCGATTTAACCGCGATTTCGGCGGCGCGTATCTTAGTAATCATACCTCCCGTGCCGAAGCCCGAATGGCAATCGTCGGCAAGTGAACGGATTGAGTCGTCAATCGTTTCAACAACGGGAATGAGCTCTGCATTTTCGTCCTTTCTCGGATCGGCGGTGTAAAGTCCGTCGATATCCGTGAGCATAACGAGCAAGCCTGCACCCGTGCTCTCGGCAACTACCGCGCCGAGCGTGTCGTTGTCGCCTATCTTTATTTCATCGGTGGAAACGGTGTCATTTTCGTTGACTATGGGAAGCACCCCGAGTTCAAGCAGGCGCATCAGAGTATTGCGGAAGTTGACGCTGCTGTGCTCGTTTGTAAGGTCATAACCCGTCAGCAGAAGCTGGGCTACGGTATGGCGATATTCCGAGAAAAGCTTATCGTATGTGTACATAAGGTCGCACTGACCGACCGCCGCGGCAGCCTGCTTTGTCGGGATGTCCGTCGGTCTTTCGCTTAAGTTGAGCTTGCCGACGCCCATACCGATAGCGCCCGAGGAAACAAGTATAACCTCATGGCCGCTGTTCTTAAGGTCGCTTATGACGGTGCAGAGCTTCTCAACGCGTCTTATGTTGAGCCTGCCCGTGCCGTAGGTCAAAGTCGAGGTGCCTACCTTTATAACAATTCTCATAATATCGCCTCTGCAAAATTAATTGGGTAATATTATACAACAAATGTCTATAAAGTACAAGTATAATTTTAATACTCTATATGGCAGAGTGTTTATTGACAAAAGCCGAACAAAAATATATTATTTACTTATCAGGGAGGTGTTACCGTGACCGAACAGCAGAAGAAGGCATTTTTATCGTTTCAGCAGGGTGAGCTTGACGCCGTGCTTATGTACCGTAAACTCGCCGAGCTGACAGATGACAGCGAACTCAAAGAGGCGTTTCTCGAAGCGGCTAAGGATGAGGGCAGACACGCCGTTATCTGCCGCAAGTACACCGCAGAGGACCTGAAAGCGTCCGACGGATTGGCAAACATTATTTCAAAGGCGTATAAATTCGTGCCGCGCGCTCTGCTT
>JAEEUJ010000177.1 GCA_016290515.1 Clostridiaceae bacterium | reverse complement strand
AAGGCGGTGGATGAGGTAAACTACGACCTCATCAGTCTTTTTGCTTCGCAAAAATCCAGCTTCCCCTACAAGGGGAAGCAACGTTTAGCGATAAACCAAACTCCCCGATAAACTTAAATTTGCATAGAAAAAGCGGACAGTTACTGTCCGCTTTAGTGTTTATCTTGTTTTATGAATTGAAATCCATCTTTACGTCTTCCTTCTTCTCGGTCTCAGCCTGGAAGAATTCAGCCTTTTCGGCGCCGATTCTGCCCGCTACTATTGACGACGGGAAGGTGACAAGCATCTGATTATAAGCCGAAACGTTTGCGTTATATGCGCGTCTTGAAGCGCTCAGATGCTCTTCAACGTCGGCGACGGTAATCTGAAGCTGTTTGAAGTTTTCACTCGATTTGAGCTCGGGATAAGCCTCGGCGGTGATGCGGATGCTTCTGGCGATTTCGTCAAGCTTTGAGTTGACCTCGCTGCACTCCTGCACGCTCATACCCGAACGCATACGGATAGTTTCGATAAGCGTGAACTTCTCGTGCTGAGCGTAAGCCTTGGTGATATCGAGAAGCTTTGAGAGCATATCGAAACGCTTGGTCAGCGCTACGTCGATACCCGAAAGGGTTTCGTCGATTTTAACCTGGGTCGATTTGATTTTGTTGAAGGTTCTGATGTACCACGCGATTGCGGCGACAACGAGAATAACCAACACTGCCAATACATACTTCCACATAAAAAGACCTCCATTCAATATTAATCACATTTTTACATAAACAACTATATCTGCGTCATCCTCTGACCAAACATCATTGTTGTCTTGATAATGAAAATGAGTAATACTATGTTCACATTTTTGATTTGTTTCAATATATGTATTAATCTCTTTTTGAAAATCAATCAGTAAATCAATAAGTTTGTCAAGTTCTCTTTTTGAGCATTCGATTTCGACATTGGGACACTCGTATTTTTCTTTGCCTTTTGTTTTCTTATAGTTCTCAGCAAACACTCGCATATTAATAAATCCCCTCCTTATTAATCGTTAATATATACCTTTTCATTGAGCTTCAGCCCGTCAACGAACTGAGTGATGAGCATTATGTCCTTTTCGATTTCCGCGCCGACCGACGAAACGTCGATGGGTGAGAATATCGGCGGCTCAAACGCCCATTTACCCGAGTTTACGCCGACGTGAAGCATATTGTTCTTGAAACAAAGCAGCAGAGCGCCGCTCGTGTTTTCACGCAGTGTTTCCAGCGCCTCCATAAGCTGGGGCGTCATTACGTAGAACGCCTCGGTCTGATTGTTGGTAAAGCAATCAAAATGAGAGGTGAACGCGGCGCTCTCAAACTCAACCTTCTCTATGCCCGAGTCGAGCGCGAGCATACGCTTTTTACCCGTAATCATAAACGACTTTTCAAACACCATCAGGTCGCATTTGAAGCGTTTGTTGAATTCGAAAATCATCCAGCGTCCCTTGAAATAGGTTATCGGCTTTGACTTGATATACTGCGAGTAGCTCGCGCGGTCCTCCATAAGCACGTCGGACTGCATAAAGTATATATCCTTGTACCTGCCTCTGATAAGGTCGTCGGTCCGGTAGTTGTTTCCCGTGCGTATCATATTCGTCGAGTCGATAGTAGATTTGGGAATTCCGTAATCGGAGTTGAACTCCTCAATTTCGAAATACCTTTCAAGCGAATTGCGCACGATTACCGCGTTGTAAAGCTTTTTGTAACGCCGTCTGATTTTACCTATCGTTACCGGCAGTGCGCCTATTAATGAAGCGAATATGAAAAACGACGAGTAGTAAAGCGGAACCGATACGGGCGATTCCGTACTCATAAGCTTCCACATACAGAAAGTCATTACAAGTATGAAGAAACCCGCGAATATTATTGAATTTCTTGTCTGCCGTCGGAGCTTGTCAAGCTTTTCAAGGTCCTCGGCAAGACGAAGCATATCTCTGTTTACCATTTTCTTAAAACAAAGCGGCAAAACACTGTGCCCTGCCGCTTAACAAATTCTTATTCCTTAACGCTGCCGTCCGCATTGAACAGCGGAAGCGGCTCAAGATAAATGATGTCGCCTCTTGCGATGGCGGCGCCTTCGGCTAAAATAGCCATCTTGCCGCAGATGATACCGCCTGCTTTTTCAACAAGCTGCTCAACCGCGAGCAGCGATGCGCCCGTTGAAGCAACGTCGTCAACTATAAGTATTTTCTTACCCTTCATAAGCTCGGCGTCCTTGCCGTCGAGGTAGAGCTTCTGCTCACCAACGGTGGTAATGGACTGAACCGTAGCCTCGAAAACGCTCGTCATATAGAGCTTGGGCTTCTTGCGCGCAACGATATAATACGAATCGCCCGTAAGCCTTGCCATCTCGTGAGCCAGCGGAATGCCCTTGGCTTCAGCCGTGATGATGTAATCGTACTCGGGAGCCTTCTCTAAAAGCGCCTTTGCCGAAGCGGTTGTCAGCGCGGGGTCGCCGAAGATTACGAAAGCGCCGATGTAGAGGTCGTCGTTGACCTTGCAAAGCGGAAGCTCTCTCTTAAGTCCTGCAATAGTGATGGGATATACCATTTTTTACACCTCTGTAAAAATATATTAAACAAGTTCCTTTGCCATAGCTTTGAGCGCTTCGATGTTTTCGTCGCTCAGAGCTGATTTTATAGTTACCGAATTTTCAAGATAGGTTATGTTTTTGCTGTTTTCAAGCATGGCGGTCATAACCTTCTTCGCCATGGGAGCCCATGAGCCGTTCTCGATAAAGCCTATTGTTCTGTTCTGATAATTCTTCTCGGTAAGGTGCGAGATGAACTCCTTCATGAACGGGAAAACGTCGGCGTTGTATGTGGTCGTCGCGAGTACAAGTTTACCGTAGCGGAAGGCGTCTTCAACGGCCTCAGCCATATCCTCACGGGCAAGGTCGGTTATTGCAACCTTCGGACAGCCGAGCGCTTCAAGCTCACTTTTGAGAAGCTCAGCCGCCTTTTTCGTGTTGCCGTAAACCGAGGTGTAGGCGATGCAGACGCCCTCACTCTCAACGCCGTAGGATGACCAGATATTGTAAAGGTTGAGATAGTAGTCAAGATTCTCGCTGAGCACGGGGCCGTGCAAGGGACAGATTGCGTTTAATTCAACGCCCGAAAGCTTCTTGAGAAGCGCCTGAACCTGCGCGCCGTATTTTCCGACTATGCCGAAATAATAGCGTCTTGCCTCGCACGCCCAGTCCTCGTCCGCGTCAAGCGCACCGAATTTGCCGAAAGCGTCGGCAGAGAAAAGCACCTTATCGGTCATATCGTAAGTAACGATAACCTCGGGCCAGTGTACCATAGGCGCGGTGAAGAATTTCAGCGTGTGCTTTCCGAGATTCAGTTCCTCGCCCTCGCTTACGGCTTTTGAATTACCGATAAAGCCTTCGCCGTAGAACTGAGCGACGAACTGCAGCGCCTTAGCCGAAGCGAGAACGGCAGTCTGCGGATACTTTTCGCAGAACGCCCTTATACTTGCCGAGTGGTCGGGCTCCGCGTGCTGAATTATAATATAATCCGGCGTTCTGCCGCCGAGAGCAGCTTCGAGATTTGCGAGCCATTCGTCCGTGAAATTTCTGTCAACGGTGTCGAAAACCGCAATTTTCTCATCAAGAATTACGTATGAATTGTACGCCATTCCCTCGGGTACGTCGTACTGGCTTTCAAACAGGTCAAGCTCTCTGTCGTTTACGCCGATATATT
>JAEEUJ010000023.1 GCA_016290515.1 Clostridiaceae bacterium | reverse complement strand
TCTTGTGATAACGTATCTTTTCAATGTCGAATTCGTCGCCGATGCCCGTGCCCAGCGCAAGAACAACGGGTGTGAGTTTGTCGTTGCCGATAACCTTGTCGATTCTCGCCTTTTCAACGTTAAGCATCTTGCCCCAGAGAGGAAGAATAGCCTGAATACGGTTATCTCTTCCCTCTTTCGCCGAGCCGCCCGCCGAATCTCCCTCGACGATGAAAATCTCGGTGTTTTCGGGGTTTTTGTCGATACAGTCTGCAAGCTTGCCGGGAAGTGAATTGCCCTCAAATGCGGACTTTCTTCTCGCGGAATCTCTCGCCTTTCTGGCGGCCTCTCTTGCACGCGAAGCGTCAAGCGCCTTTGAGAATATAATTCTCGCTACAGTCGGATTTTCCTCAAAATAGGTCATCATCTTGTCATAAAGCATCTTGCTGACAATGGCTCTCATCTCGGTATTGCCGAGCTTGCCCTTGGTCTGACCTTCAAATTCCGCTTCCGTAAGCTTTACGCTGATAACAACGGTAAGTCCCTCGCGGACATCGTCGCCCGAAAGATTCTTGTCATTGTCCTTAAGCAGCTTGAACTTTCTTCCGTAATCGTTGAAAACTCTTGTGAGGGCCTGCTTGAAGCCGTCCTCATGAGTACCGCCGTCTATGGTACGAACGTTATTGGCAAAGGAAAGTATGATTTCATTGTAGCCGTCATTATAGGAAATGGCGACCTCGGCGCTTCTGTCGCCCTGAACGGTTGAGAAGTGCATAATCTCGTCATGTATGGGAGTAAGTCCTCTCGAGGTATTGATATAATCAACGAACGAGCGGATTCCGCCCTCGTAGCAGTAAACCTCTTCAACAATATTATCAGGATCTCTCTCGTCGGTGAGAGTAATGGTAAGTCCCGCGTTGAGGAACGCCTGCTCGCGCAGTCTGCGCTGAAGCACCTCAAATTCATAGGTCGTGGTCTCCTCAAATATTTCGGGGTCCGCCTTGAAACGGATAAATGTGCCCGTTTCGTCGGTGTCGCCGATTTCCTCAAGCTCGGAAACGACCTCGCCTCTTTCAAAGCGCTGCTTGTAAACGTGGCCGTTCTGGCTGACCTCAACCTCAAACCACTCCGACAGAGCGTTAACGACGGATGAACCGACGCCGTGAAGACCGCCCGAAACCTTGTAGCCTGAGCCGCCGAATTTACCGCCCGCGTGAAGCACGGTCAGAACAACCGTAACCGCGGGAAGTCCCTCTTCCTCGTTGATACCGACGGGAATTCCGCGTCCGTTATCTCTTACGGTAATGATGTCGCCGGGCAGCATATTAACCTCAATATGAGTGCAGTAACCTGCCAGCGCCTCGTCGATAGAGTTATCGACAATTTCATAAACGAGATGATGAAGTCCCTTCGGTCCCGTTGAGCCGATATACATACCGGGGCGCTTTCTTACCGCTTCAAGTCCCTTCAGGACCTGAATCTGATCCGCGCCGTACTCCTCGGTAACGACGGTATTCATTTCTCCTTCCTCAAGAACGTTTTTGATGTTTTCGTCCATACTTTCCTCCGTTTGCTTAACTGTATATGTAAATTAATAATTATTCTTCAATTCTCTTATAGATTGTCGCCGTATTCAGTGCGGAGATAAAAACCCTTCTCTGACCGTTTTCCTCGGTCACAATAAATGACTTCGGCAAATCAAAGGTAACGGTTTTAACAACGTCTGCCTTCTGTGCCTCGTTGAGATAATCCCTCGTTGCCTTGTTGACCGTAGTGTTATCGAGGTCGAATACGCCGATTATATCCTCGGTTTTTATAAAATCCTCTGTACCTATCTGTAAATACATTACACAAGACACCCTTTTTCGATATGGAAGGTCTTTCCCTCGCACATTCTCAGCACAGTTGCAGGATCGCAACAGGTTATAAATACCTGTCTGCCGCTTATATGGTTAAGTATATAATCCTGACGTTTTATATCCAGCTCGCTCATAACGTCGTCGAGCAGAATAACGGGTTCCTCGTCGGTCATTTCCTTTATAATATTCGCCTCGCTGAGCTTAAGAGCCAGCGCGCAGGAACGCATCTGTCCCTGAGAGCCGAATTTACGCGCGGACAAACCGTTGATTTTGATATCAAGGTCGTCTCTCTGCGGACCGATGCCCGTGATTTTATTAAATATATCCTCTCGTCTGTTTTGTCTGAGCTTTTCCTTTAAGAAATTCTTTATTTCATATGGATCTTCAATGTAAAGGCCTGTGTTGTTGACGTAATCAACCGTCAGCTCTTCCCTGCCGTCGGAAATACCCGAGTAAATGATATTTGCATGCTCCGAAAGCTGTTTTGAATATAATATTCTTTCATAAACAACTGCGGCGCCGTAGCTTGACAGCTTTTCATCCCAGACGTCGAGCGTGTCGTAAAGCTCGGAATGATACTGGATGTCCTTAAGCAGAGCATTTCTCTGTTCTAAGGTGTGTCTGTATCTCGCGAGACCTTTGGCATAATTCGGTTTTAACTGACACAGCGCCGTGTCAAGAAAACCGCGTCTGAAAACGGGACCGTCCTGAATAAGCGAAAGATGCGACGGCGAAAATATAACCGCGTAAAACTCGCCTATCAGTTCAGCCGGACTTTTGAGTTCAATTCCGTTTTTGAAGGCGGTGCGCTTTTTATCAATTACAAGCTGCGCCGTTTGCTGACGGCCGTGTGCAAAAAATTCGATTTCATTTTTTGCATATTCCTTTTCAAAGCCGAGAAGCTCGCTGTCCTTCTTTGTACGGAAGCTCTTGCAGCCCGTGAACATCCAGATGCTTTCAAGCAGATTGGTCTTGCCTTGAGCATTTTCGCCGAAAATAATATTAACTCCGTCGGACGGATTAATTTTTATATAATCTATATTCCGGTAATCAGTCACCGTCAGTGAGTTAATAATCATGGCAATACCTTAATCCGTAATCTCAAAAATCTTATTTTCAAATTCAAAACTGTCCCCTGCCCTGAGCTTTTTGCCTCTCTGCAGGCAGACTTCACCGTTAACTTTAACGGCGCCGTCCTGAATTATCATCTTTGAAATACCGCCCGTTCCGGCGATATCCGCAAGTTTGAGCGCTGAATCGAGACGTATGAAATCGGTCGTGATTTTTAACTGTCTTTTTTCTTTTTGCGCTATTTTTACCTTAATATTTTTAATCATTTCAGTTTTACGGGAAGAATCAGGAATAAGAAGCTGTCGCCTTCAACCGGCTGAATTACAATCGGAAGGACGGGACTTGCAAGTCTGATAAGTACTTCGTCCGTATCGCAGACTCTCAGCGCGTCAGTCAGGAATTTATTATTGAAACCGATTTCAAGCATATTACCCGTAATCTTTGCGGGAACTCTGTCGTCTGCAGCACCCAGCGCCGTTGTTGCGGAAATCTTGATAAGATTGTCGCCAAGCGAGCACTTAATCGGGCTCTTTGCTCTCTCGGTGATAAAAATTGACGCTCTCTCAATACCGTTTACGAGCATTCTGGTATTAACGTAAACCTGAGTTGTATCACTGATTGCAATAGCTGACTTATAATTCAAGAATTCGCCTTCAAGAAGTCTTGAAACAATAACATAATTGTTTATTTCAAATACTATGTGTCTCTTGCCGATATTCAGTGAAACAGGCTCATCTTCTGTAACAAGCTTCATAATTTCATTAAGAGCCTTCTTCGGTACAACAAATATCTGTTCTTCGCCGATATAGTCAATAGGTTCATTTCTTATGGCAAGTCTGAAGCCGTCAACCGCTACAAGTCTTAAAAGATTATTGCTGATTTCAAAACGAACGCCGGTATGAACAATTTTAGTGTCGTTCTCGGCTGCCGCAAAAACGGTCTTTCTTATCATATCCTTAAGAATGTCGCCCTTGACGACGATAGGAAAGCTTGAATTGACGCTCGGAAGCTCGGGATATTCCTGCGAGCTGATACCGATAAGCGAGAAATTAGCTTCGCCACCTTTAATTTTAACGGTCATTCTTTCGTCAGCTTCAATTCTTACAGTATCCGATTCGATTTTTCTCAGAATATCACAGAGAAGCTTGGCATTGAGAATAATGCTTCCCTGCTCCTCAACCTTTGCTTCGGTTGAAGTAATTACGCCGACCTCAAGATCATAACCGGTTACCGTAACCGAATTATCAGCCGTAGTTATAAGAATACCTTCAATAGCAGGTATGGTCGATTTACTTGAAACCGATCTTTGAACATTTGAACAGATTTCAGAGAACTTCTGAGTGTCGCATACAAATTTCATAATAATTTCCTTTCGTAAAACAAAAATAAATAATAAATAAATTAGTAGTATTAGTAGTGTGCCGTCTAAATGTTGAAAAGCCTGAAAAGCCTTTATTTACAGCCAAAATTCAGAAAAATCATACGTTGATTATTTTTCGAAACTTTTTGTGTTTTCGACAGCATTTTTAAGACACTTCTTAACTGCTAAAAACTTGTGCGTTCAAAACTAAAAATTGTTCAAAACTTTAGAAGTCCTGTACATTTTTAATTATGTCTTCAATAAGCTTTTTATAAGGCAGGTCATTTTCCATTCTTGAAGCAACGTTTGTAATTGAATGCTTTACTGTGGAATGTGTTTTACCGCCGAAGTATGTACCTATCTCTTCAAGCGTAACGCCGGTAATTTCTCTCATAATATACATAGCCGTCTGACGCGCATCCTTAATTTGCTTATCGCGTTTGTCGGACATAATGTTATCGGCTGAAATACCGAAGGTGTTGCTGACGTTATCAATTATCTTTGAATTGATAACCGCTATGGGCTGACTGTAATTTGTAAGCTCCTTGATAGCTTCCTTTGCAACGTCAAGAGTAGGTTCGCTGTTTGTCAGCGAGCAGATAGCCTTGATTTTTTTAACTGCACTTTCAAGCTGACGTACATTATTCTTTAGCTCGCTTGCCAGAAATTCAACGACTTCATTTGAAATCTTGATTTCGTACTGATCGGCCTTATTCATCAGAATAACAACTCGCGTTTCAAAGTCCGGCGGCTGAATATCAGCCATAAGTCCCCATTCAAAACGCTGTTTGAGTCTTTCCTGAAAAATCTGAAGCTCATTCGGCGGTCTGTCCGAGGTAAGAACAATCTGTTTTCCGTATTCGTGAATTGCGTTGAAGGTGTGGAAGAATTCCTCCTCAAACGATTCCTTACCCGCAATAAACTGAATATCGTCAACCATCAATGCGTCCGCATTTCTGTATTTGTTATGAAATTCGTAGGTATTTTTTGTTCTTATATGATAAACCAGATCGTTTGTAAAATTCTCGCAGGTAGTATAAATAATGTTTGCCTGCGGATTTCTTCTTCTCATTTCGTTTTCAATGGCTTTGAGAAGATGCGTTTTTCCGAGTCCGGATTTACCGTAGATAAACAGCGGGTTATAAGACTTTCCGGGATTTTCCGCAACGCTCTTGGCAGCAGCATAAGCGTAGTTGTTTGATTTACCGACTACGAAATTTTCAAAGCTGTCGCCCATCACTCTTTCCGACGGCCCGTTATCTCCGTTAACCTCTTTGAATTCCTTATCCTCATTTTCTTCAAGTATAATTTCAACGTTTACATCAAAACCGATTACGTTATTGAATGCTTTATTAATGAGGTCTTTATAGAGCTTGACTATATATTCATATAAAAAATTGTTGTTTACACTCAGCACGACGTTCTGCCCGTCAAAGGATTTGATTGAAATCGGTTCGAACCAGAGCTTCAGCGCGCCGTCATTGACGCCCAGATACTTAACCGAATAATCGCAGACAGCCTGCCACATATCCTGTAAGGATTCCATATACCTCTTCTCCCTGTTATTTATAAATTTTCCGTATTTGCGCCCATTTTAAGCGAATTTAAGATTTGCGCCTTAAAATTGAAAATCCGCTCAAAAATATAAAAACTTAAATAAACGGCTAAAAAATTCAAATTTTAACCGATTACCATTTTAGCACATGTTTTTTAGAATTTCAATACAAAAGACATAATAAAATGGTATATTTTATATATTAATATAATAAATATATATTTTTTGAGTGTTTTTTATTTATTTTAATTATTTTTAAGCCGGTTTTCGCTGTTTTATGAGTTTGAGATACAATATTTTGACGCTCAGAATCAGTACTCCACAACAAATTGTTAAAAATACGGAAAATGGCGCAAATACTGAAAATTCTTGACTTTTTTGCTTTTCTTGGTTATAATGTTTTTCCGCAGATTATTTTTAAGTGAAACGGAGGTTACGTGATGAAAAGAACATATCAGCCCAAGAAGCGTCATCGTCAGATGGAACACGGTTTCCGTAAAAGAATGTCTACCAGAAACGGCAGAAAAGTACTTGCAAGACGCAGAGCCAAGGGCAGAAAGCAGTTGTCTTACTAATAATTAAAGGTTATAAAATTGAGTACGGTAACAATAAATCGTAATTGTGATTTCCGACGCCTTTATTATAAGGGTAAAGCCTATACAAATCCTGCACTCGTGGTCTATGCCGCGAAAAACAGTGCGGGAATTTGTCGTATAGGAATAACTGTAAGCAAAAAAATCGGCACGGCGGTTGAGAGAAACCGCTGTAAGAGAGTAATCCGTGCGGCGTACAGAGCTGTTGAGCCGCAGCTTTCGGGCAACTGGGATTTTATTTTTGTTGCCAGAAGCAGGACGAGATTTCTCAAAAGCACTCAGGTGCAGGAAATTTTAACTGAATTACTTCAAAAAGCGGGTGCCATTAAATGAAAAAATACGCGATTAAATTCATAAAGTTTTATCAGCGTAGGATTTCACCGCTTTTTCCGCCCAAGTGTAAATACTACCCCACCTGCTCGCAGTATGCCGTTACGGCAATCGAGCGTTTCGGACTTTTTAAGGGCGGTTTACTCGCAGTTTGGCGCATTCTCAGGTGTAATCCGTTTTCGAGCGGCGGAGTGGATTTAGTGCCTGAAAAAAAGGAAAAAGAATAAAAAATGCACTGCATTTTTGTTCGGAGGAACATATATGCAAAAATTGTACGAATACTTAGGTATTCCTTTCGGCTTCGTAATTTCGATTTTTTACGCGCTGACCGGTAACTACCTGCTTTCTATATTCTTCCTTACTCTTATCGTCAGAATTTGCCTTCTTCCGACTGCAATAAAGCAGCAGAAGAGTCAGGCTATGCAGCAGAGGCTTCAGCCCAAGCTCAGAAGAATAAGAGAAAAGTACGGTAACGACCAGCGTAAGATTCAGGAGGAAACCCAGGAGCTTTATCAGCGCGAGGGGTTTTCGGCAATGGGCGGCGGCTGTCTGCCCATGCTTATTCAGTTTCCGATAATGATCGGTCTTTATCAGGTTAACTACCATCCGTTTTCGATGGTCCTGAGAATTCCGGCAACGGTTGTTACGGCGCTTAAGGACGCCGTCCTTCCCCTGCTTACCGAGACTGAGGCAAAATCGACCTTCCGTATCGAGCTCTTTGCGTTACAACATTGGAACGAGCTTGACCTTTCCTCGATTCCCGGCCTTACCGCCGAGTATATCCAGAAAATCGAGCTTTTCATCCAGAGATTTACTTTCTTCGGACTTGACCTTGCAACAGCACCCGATTTCAAGAAATTCAGCATTTACTGGATAGTTCCCATCGTTTCGGGCCTTGTTGCACTGCTTACGAGCATTTATTCGCTTGTCCGTCAGAAAAAGACCAATCCCGAAATGGCTAAAAACCCGTCAATGGGTTGTATGATGTTAATGATGCCCGCTATGCAGGTTTACTTTGCATTCCTCTTCCCTATCAGCGTCGGCATTTATATCATTATGTCTTCCGCTATTTCATTTGTTCAGATGATTGTTCTTAACCATATTTACAGCCCCAAGAAGGTGCTGGCTAAGACTATGATTGACGAAACCGTTTATCGCCGTTCAAAAGAGGAAAACACGAAGAAGATTAACGAATTCAAGCAAGATTAAGGTGTTAAAAATGATAAAAGATTGTATCAAAAGTGCTCCTACCATCGAGGAGGCAAAGGCCGCTGCTCTTTTAGAGCTCGGCTTAAGCGAAGAAGATATCTATACTGTTGAGGTATTACAGGCTCCCGTTAAGAAGACCTTAGGCCTTTTCGGCGGCAAACCCGCTCAGGTCAAGGTTTCGGTTGAAGTTCCCGACGAGGTAAAGCCCGCCGAGAAGAAGCCCGAAAAGAAGGAAAACAACCAGCCTAAGAAGGCTGATAAGAAAAAAGAAAAGGCTCCCAAGCAGGACTCCCCTGTTGAGGTTGCAATTATAGCCAAGAAAAAGGACGCTCTTAAAAAGACCGACGAGTATAACAAGGCGGCAGAGTACGTTAAGGGCATCATCCTCGGTCTCGGTATGGAAAGCTGCGAGGTTGAGGTTTTCGCAGACGATGAGGAAATCGCGTTTGACGTTAACTGCGGCGACGACTACGGTATAGTAATCGGCAGACGCGGCGAAACACTCGACGCTATCCAGTATCTTGCGAGAATGGTAGCCAACAAAGGCTCATCGGGCTACAAGAGAGTTTCCGTAAATGTCGGCGATTACCGCGAAAAGCGCGCAGCAGTGCTCACCGCACTTGCAAGAAAGAACGCTTCAAGAGCAGTAAAAACGGGCAGAAATATTGTACTTGAACCCATGAATCCCTACGAGAGACGTATTATTCATACGGCTGTTCAGGACGTTGAGGGCGCTACCTCCTACTCTACCGGCGTTGATCTCGAAAGACGCGTAATTATCGCTCCCGAGAACGGCGGCAAGGGTTCTTCGGAATACCGTGAGCGCGGCGGCAGAAACGACAGAGGCAGAAGACCGAAGCGCGAACCCTACGTTCCGCAGGTTGACGAGAACCGCGAGAAGAAGAGCGATTACAGCGGCTCTTCGCTTTACGGAAAAATTGAAGTAAATAAAAACGAAGAGGAATAATTCCTTGAATTAACACGGGTGAGGAAAATCCTCACCCGATTATTTTTACCGAAGGGAGGCGTGAAAATGAGCACAATAGCCGCTATTTCAACCGGTCAGGCGGCCGGAGGTATCGGAATAGTCAGAATTTCGGGCGAAAACGCCCTGTCTGTAGCCGATAGGATTTTCAGAAGCGTATCAGGTGTTAAGCTCACTGAACTGAAAGGCTACAGAGCAGCGTTCGGCAAGGCTGTTTTTCAGGAAAAAGAGCTTGACGAGGCTGTCGCGCTTGTTTTCAGAGCGCCCAAGAGCTATACGGGCGAGGATGTCGTTGAAATTAACTGCCACGGCGGTTTGCTCGTAACCAAGCAGGTGCTGCGCGCCGCGCTGGAGAGCGGAGCAGTTCCCGCAGAAGCGGGTGAATTCACAAAGCGCGCCTTCTTAAACGGTAAAATGGACCTGACCGCTGCGGAATCGGTAATGAATATTATTTCCGCCAAGTCGGATCAGGCAAAGCAGGCCGCGCTGAATGTGCTTGACGGCTCGCTTTATAAAAAAATAAGCGAAATCTCTCTTTCGCTCAAACGCATTTCGGCTCAGATGGCGGCGTGGGTTGACTATCCCGACGACGAAATCGAGGACCTCAGCGACGAAAAGCTCACGAATACGCTTGAAAATGCAAAAAATGAGCTCAAAACGCTTATTTCACGCTTTGACCGCGGTCAGGTTATTCTCGAGGGCGTTGAAACGGCTATTATCGGCAAACCCAACGTCGGCAAGTCAACGCTTATGAATATGCTGACTGGTTACGAAAAATCAATAGTAACCTCCGTAGCCGGCACAACCCGCGATATAGTCGAGGAAACGGTAACGCTCGGCAATACGGTGCTTCGCCTTGCAGACACCGCGGGCTTCCGCGAAACCGACGATACGGTTGAGAAAATCGGCGTTGACCGCACGAGAATAAAATCGGGCAGAGCCACGCTTATACTCGCGGTTTTTGATGCTTCGGCGGCGCTTGACGGTGAGGATGAGGAGATATTTAAGCTCTGCGAAGGTAAAAACGCGATAGCCGTAATAAACAAAACCGACCTTGACCAGAAGTTAGATACAGAGATAATCAACAGAGTGTTCAATAACATAGTGTATATTTCCGCTAAAGAAGAAAGAGGTCTTGCCGAGCTTGAAAAGACCGTTGAAGAACTGTTGGGCACGGCGGACTTTGACACAACCCAGGCTACGCTTATGAACGAACGGCAGCTTGTCTGCTGCAAGTCAGCGCTCGACAGTGTTGAGGAAGCGCTCGGCAGCATTGAAGCGGGCGTTACGCGCGACGCGATCAATGTCAATATAGATGTCGCAATCGAAAGCCTTGATACGCTTACGGGTGAGAGGGCGACGGAGAGCGTGGTTAACGAGATTTTCTCGCAGTTCTGTGTAGGAAAATAATCAATGTTTCACGTGAAACACTCGAAGGAATAATATGGAATATTTCGCAAAACATTATGATATCGCCGTAATTGGCGGAGGACACGCCGGTATTGAGGCCGCTCTGGCAGCTTCAAGACTCGGCGCAAAAACCGTTGTCTTTGCGATTAATCTTGACTCAATCGGCAACATGCCGTGCAATCCGTCAATAGGCGGCACGAGCAAGGGTCACCTTGTTCGGGAGATTGACGCGCTCGGCGGAGAAATGGGCAGGGCGGCTGACGCCACTCAGATTCAGACGCGTATGCTCAACCTCGGAAAAGGTCCCGCCGTTCACTCGTTAAGAGCGCAGATTGACCGCAGAGAGTATCAGAAATATATGAAGCACGTGCTTGAGCTTCAGGAGAATCTTGATGTCAAGCAGGCGGAAATAATAGATTTAACGCGCAACGAAGCAGGGGAGTGGCAGCTGAAAACCCGACTGGAAGCAGTTTATACCGCAAAATGCGTTATTATTGCAAGCGGCACATTCCTCGGCGGACGTATCTATATAGGCGACGTTTCCTATGAGAGCGGACCCGACGGCATGTTCCCTGCAACCGAGCTCTCCGCAGCTCTTAAGAAGCTGAATATTCCGCTGCGCCGCTTCAAAACGGGAACACCGTCGCGTGTTAACCGCAGAAGCGTGGATTTCTCCGTGCTTGAAAAGCAGGAGGACGGGGAGACCGAAACCACGTTTTCTTTTGAAACAAAAGGTCCGAACGAAAACAAATCGTTCTGTTATATCGCATATACCAATGACGAAACCAAAAAGGTTATACTTGAAAACCTTGACCGTTCTCCGCTTTACAGCGGTAAGATTGAGGGCATAGGCCCGAGATACTGTCCGAGTTTTGAGGACAAAATTGTACGTTTTCCCGACAAGCTGAGACACCAGTTCTTCGTTGAGCCGTGCGGTCTCGATACTGAGGAACTGTATCTTCAGGGCATGTCATCGTCTTTGCCAGAGGATGTTCAGCTTAAGTTCCTGAGAACCATAAAAGGCCTTGAAAACGTCGAGGTTATGCGCACCGCGTATGCTATCGAGTACGATTGCGTTGATCCGCTGGCTCTTAAACCCACGCTGGAATTCCTTGATCTCGAGGGACTTTACGGCGCAGGTCAGTTCAACGGCTCGTCGGGCTACGAAGAAGCGGCGGCGCAGGGTCTCGTTGCCGGTATCAATGCCGCACGAAAGGTGAAAGGGGAGGGCGAGTTCATACTCGACCGCGCCTCGTCGTATATCGGTACGCTGATCGACGACCTTGTTACCAAGGGCTGTATGGATCCGTACCGTATGATGACCTCGAGAAGCGAGTACCGTCTGTATTTAAGGCAGGACAACGCCGACGTGCGTCTGACTTCGCTCGGTCATAAAATCGGACTTATCAGCGACGAAAGATATAACAGGTATCTCGAAAAGCAGGCTCTGATCAAAGCGGAATTCGAAAGAGTAAACGAAACGACAATTCACGTCAGCGATGCGCTTCAGGAGCTTCTTGTTTCACGTGAAACATCACCGCTCGATAAGGGCGTTAAGCTCGTTGAGCTTATTAAAAGACCTCAGCTTAGCTATGATGATTTAACGCCGTTCGACGAAAACCGACCTGATTTGCCGAGGGAAATCTTTGAATATGTTGAAACCGAGCTGAAATACGACGGTTATATAAAGCGCCAGCAGGCTCAGATTAAGGAAATGCGCAGGCTTGAAGTTAAGCTTCTGCCTGACGATATGGATTACGATTCGCTTGACGGTATCCGACTTGAAGCGAGGGAAAAGCTTAAAAAGATAAGACCTCACTCGGTAGGTCAGGCTTCGCGCATATCGGGCGTTTCCCCGTCGGACATATCGGTATTGCTTATATATTTAAGTAAAATGGGATTATAATATGCTCAACAGACGGTTACTTGAAAAAACAATTGAAAAATTCGGCTTAAGCCTTGATGACGAAGCGTTTTCAAGGCTTGACACCTTTGCCGAAATGCTCGCTGAGACCAACAAAAGCTTTAATCTGACGGCGATTACCGAGCCCGATGAGATGACAGTCAAGCATTTTGCAGACTGTCTGTCGGTATTTGCTTTTGTTGATATACACGAAAGCAGCAGCGTTATCGACGTCGGCACGGGCGCAGGATTTCCCGGCATGGTGCTTTTGCTTGCCCGTCCCGATATAAAAATGATTTTTCTGGACTCCCTGAACAAAAGACTGAATTTTATTGAGGACGTATTGAAGGCGACGGGTGTTGACGCTGAAACTCTGCACGCAAGAGCCGAGGATGCGGGAAAGGACGCCGTTTACCGCGAAAGCTTTGATTTCGCAACTGCAAGAGCCGTCGCGGATCTGAGCGTGCTTTCGGAGTACTGTCTGCCGTTTGTGAGGGTAGGCGGAAGCTTTGTTTCAATGAAGAGCGCCGATACTGACGGCGAGTTTGAAAACGCAAAAGCCGCAATCAGCGTTTTGGGCGGCGAAATAAAAAGCATTAATTCATTTAATCTGGTCGAAAATATGCCTCGGAAAATAGTCGAAATAAAGAAGATATCGCAAACTCCGACAGCGTATCCGAGAACAAGCAAAAAAATAGCAAAATCACCTATAAAATAAACTCGAAACCCGCGATATTACGGCGATTTCGGGCGAACGGATTTTCTTTACAAAAGAGCCTCCGCGGTGCTATCCTTTAGGCAAGGACAAGCACTTCGGAGGTGTTTTTTATGAAGCAGAAATTCAAATGCTCGGCTGAGGTTTACGACATACCGCAGGACCTTATAATACCGAATCCCAATCAGCCGAGAAAACGTTTTGATTTCGACGGACTTGAGGAACTGGCACAGAGTATAAGGGAAAACGGAATCCTTCAGCCCATAACCGTCAGAAGCACGCAAGACAAAAAGTTTGAATTAATAGCAGGCGAGAGGCGCCTGCGCGCCGCAAGGCTCGTCGGAATGACAAAAATTCCCGCACTCGTGATAGATATGCAGCAAAAGGATTCGGCGCTCTTTGCGCTTATTGAGAATCTGCAGAGGCAGGATTTAAGCTTTTTTGAAGAAGCCGAAGCGATTGAAACGCTTATTACAGACTATAAAATGAGCCGCGACGACGTAGCGAAGAAGCTGAGTATAGCGCAGTCCACGCTTTCAAATAAGCTGAGAATACTCAAGCTGCCCGAGGAAATGCGTTTCCGCCTTGCGAAGGCCGGACTTACGGAACGTCACGCACGTGCGCTGCTGAGTCTTGAAGACGACGCGCAACGCGAAAGAGCGCTGTCAATAATGATAGACAGACATCTGACCGTTCAGGAGAGCGAGCGTATGATTGAGCAGATGCTCTCGCGGAACTCGAAAACAAGGACGAATCTGCGCGGACTTCGCGACGTCAGGCTTTTTATAAACACTCTGAACCATGCGGTAGATACAATAAGACGCGCAGGAGTTGACGCTGACACCGCGCGAAGCGAAACAGAGGAATATATCGAATATATTGTGAGAATACCCAAGATTGAGCAGTTAAGGCTCACTCTGCCCGGCGAAGCCGACGAGGCAGTTTAACCCGATAAAACTGGCTTTTGCGGTATTACCCCTGCCGCTATGGCCGTTTTATATACCCATATCCTTCTCTTTCACACCCCACATCCACAGCGAAACGGCGACCCGTAAAAGGGCCGCCGTTTTGCCGTATTTATTATTTTATTATATTTCCGCTTCTGCGTGGCGGGTTACGTGGCAGCCCACGTTTACCGCAACGGGCAGACCCGCTATATGAGTGGGCGCCTGCTCAATGTTTACCGCCAGCGCCGTGGTTTTGCCGCCGAAGCCCTGAGGGCCTATATTAAGGGCGTTTAAGCGCTCAAGCATATCGTTTTCCATTTTTTCATAAAACGGATTGTCATTTCTTACGCCGACGCTTCTCGTCAGAGCTTTTTTCGCAAGATATGCACAGTATTCAAAATCACCGCCTATGCCTACGCCTATTACAACGGGAGGGCAGGGGTTTCCGCCTGCGGTTTTAACCGTTTCGGCGACGAAGTTTATCACGTCCTCAGGCGTAGCCGACGGAGTGAACATTTTCATAGCGCTCATATTTTCCGAGCCGAAGCCCTTGGGCGCGGCCGTAATTTTAACCTTATCGCCGCTGACTATTCTCGTGTGTATAATCGCGGGAGTATTATCTTCGGTATTAACTCGGTCAAACGGGTCTCTGACGACGGATTTTCTTAAAAGACCGTCTGTGTAGCCTTTCGCAACGCCTTCGTTTATCGCGGTATAAAGGTCGCCGCCGACAAAATGCACGTCCTGACCTATATCGATAAATATTACCGCCATACCGGTATCCTGACAAATCGGTATATCAAGCTGCTTTGCGGCGTCGAGATTGTTGACAAGCTCGCCCATTATCTTTTTCGGAAGCTCGGCAGTCTCGCTTTCGCCCGCCTTTTCTATAAGCGAGCAGAGCTCGTCGGGCAGAAGCTTATTTGCTTTTATAACAAGCTCTTTTACGGTTTCCGTAACTTCGCGGACATCAATTTCTCTCATATTTTTCACCATAAGAATTATGCAGCCGTTTGGCTGCATTAAACTACTTTCTTTTTGAATACGAACCTCTGCGGCTGTCAGTCGCCTTCTTCAGGTCGGCAAGCTTTTCGTCGCTGCGCTGCTTGAACTTAAGCATCATATCCTCAAAGGTCTGCGGTCCTTCCTCTTTTTCGGGTGCACCCTTCCATACGTTGGGCGCGGTGTTGCGAGGCTTCTTTTCCGCCTTTTGGGCAGAATCCCCGTCACCGGATTTTTCAACCTGCTTTATTGACAGTCCGATTTTACCGGCATCGTTGACTTCAATTACTTTAACCCTGACTTCCTGACCTTCCTTGAGAAAATCGGAAATGTTGCTGACAAACGAGGACGCAACCTCGGAAATGTGCACCATACCCGTTTTGTTTTCGGGCAGGCTGACAAATGCACCGAAGTTGGTAAGACCTGTTACTTTGCCGTCGAGTACGTCGCCGACTTTAATCATATAAAGCCATGTCCTCCTTAATTCTGCGGGGTTACGTTATAGTAAACCTTTTCGCCGGGTAATACGTATCCGAGCTTTTCGCGGGCGATACGCTCGATATATTCCTCCTGATCCTCACCGTCAAGAACGCCCTGAAGCCTGTCGTTCTCGGCCAGCTGCTGTTCAAGCTCAGCCTTAAGCTCGGCAACCTGCTTTTCGCGCTGATTGATGTTGATACGGATGTTTACGAAGCTTATGGCAAAATAGCCTATCATAAACAGTAAGCCGATAAGAAGAATAAAGCTGAACTTCTGTTCCTTTTTAGCTGTCTTTTTCTTTGCTTTTCCGCTCATTTTCTGCACCGCCTTTGCCGAACGGGAATTTAACCCGATATTTTCGCATTTTATCAGTTAAATTATATAACAAGGCTTTATCCTTTTGCAAGAGTATTTTTGTATTTTTACTCACTTTTTTGAACGTTTTTTGCAAAAGACGGCAAAGTTTTATAAAAGGCGACAGTATGAAGGCAAAAAATCCAGTAATTATTTTTTTAATTTTCAGTGCAGCTTTTTCGCAGAAGCGAACGGCGATTATGCCGAACGCAAGGTAGTAAACCGTGAAGCCCAGCAGCTCGCCGAAGAGAATATAAAGCCGTATTTCGCCGTCGGTGACGGTCAGAAAAAAGAGAAACGACGCCACCGCCGCCGTGAGCGTGAAGATAATATCAAAGACGGGTATAAAAGCCTTCTTTTCGGTCAGGGTAAGACGGATTATTCTCAACGCGTCGTAAAACACGCCGAGAATCACGCCAAAGCCCAGCGAAAACAGAAAGCCCTTTGTCTGGGTTGAAAGGCTGATAATGTATTCCATCAGCGGAAAACTTTTGAGAAAAAGCCGCCCTGCGGTTTTGCTTCGCGCTGAGAATAGACGAGCGAGTCAATCTCTCCCTCGACGAGTATTTCGCCGATTTCAAGGCTGAGGCGGTTTATGTGTAAATCCGAGCCGCGCACGCAAAGCTCGCCCAGCCCCGTGAGAATTACGATGCTCTGCTCGTCGAAGCTGTCAACGTCGCTGACGCCCGACACGGTCAGGCTGTGCCTGTCCTCGAGTATAATATTCTGCGGCACTGCCGGCCGCGCAAGACTGCCGTTGTCTGTCATTCCGAACACCTCCGATATATCGGTTAATACTATGCAAAAACACTTCGATATATGACGGGCGAACGAAAATTCACCGACAATTGTTCCACGTGGAACAATTTTTGACAAATTTTTGTAATTTTATTTTTGTAATTTTAAGGTAAAAAGTATTTATCTTTAAGAAAATATATGATATACTACTGTGTAATTGTTGAATTTTTCAATACGGAGTGAAGCTTTAATGGCAAAAACCGTTTCGGTTATCAATCAGAAGGGCGGCGTCGGAAAGACGACCACCGCCGTAAATCTTTCAGCCGCAATAGGCGCGCTGGGTAAAAAGGTTCTGCTCGTCGATATCGACCCGCAGGGCAATTCAACCAGCGGCTACGGCATCAATAAACGTGAAATAGAGAGCTCGACCTACGATATGCTCATAAACGGCGTCAAGGCGTCGGACGTGCTCGTTAAGACGAGATTTGAGAACGTCGATATTCTTCCGTCGGATATGAACCTTGCCGGCGCGGAGGTTGAGATGATAGCGCTCGAGAAGCGCGAGAGCCTTATCAAAATGGCGCTCTCGCAAATCTGGAACGATTACGACTATATCTTCCTTGACTGTCCGCCTTCGCTGGGACTTATAACAATCAACGCGCTGTGCGCTAGCGATACGTTTCTGGTTCCCATTCAGTGCGAGTACTACGCGCTTGAGGGTCTTGCACAGCTTATGGCGACGGTTAGGCAGATTAAGCGCCTTTACAATCCGCAGCTTGAGCTTGAGGGCGTGCTGCTGACCATGTATGACGGCAGACTCAATCTCACCAATCAGGTTGTCGATGAGGTCAAGAAATTCTTCCCGAAGAAAGTCTATTCGTCAACAATTCCGCGTAACGTAAGGCTGTCCGAGGCGCCCAGCTACGGCGAGCCGATAATGTATTACGACAAGGCCTCTAAGGGCGCGATAGCCTACGCCGCGCTCGCCGAGGAATTTCTTAAAAAGCAGTAAGGAGGCGGCACTGTGAATACGAACAGAATCATAAAGCTCTGTGCGGTATTACTGGTTTTTGCCGCGCTTTCAACGGTGCTTATGACCTCATGCAACGAACAGAGAGATTTCAATAAGGTTGACGTTGTTTCAACGACAAAGCCTGTTACCGAACCCGTTACCTATGTTTACAGTGACTACGAAGTTTTCGGAACAAGAATGGGCATGAGTCTTGAAGAAACCCAGAAGGCGCTGAACGAGAAAATTGAGATACGTTTCAGCGACTCGGGTCAGGTTTATTTTGCAATCAGCAGAAACAATCTTGATTTTATTAACGAGGGATTGGACGCTGCGGTGTATTTTATCTATGATAACGACGCAAGACTGTGTGAAATCCAGTATGTTTCGACCAACGAAACGGGCTTTGTAATCAAAGATGCAGTGGAAAAGTTCGATTCTCTCTACGGGAAGAAGGCAACAATCAACGACGAGGACAGAACGAATTATATCTGGTACAAGGACGGAGATTATATTGTAATCACCACCTTTGTCGACGGACGT
>JAEEUJ010000176.1 GCA_016290515.1 Clostridiaceae bacterium | reverse complement strand
TTATTATGCCCGTCCTAAAATGTAGCGGAAAGGACTGATTGAAATGAAGGCTTCGGCAAACGTCGAAATCAAGGTTGACAGAAAGACCGTTACCGCCTATCTGTCGGGCGAAATTGACCACCACAACGCGCCCGAGTTGCGCCGTAAAATCGACGAAGCGGTAAACAACAGACTGCCCGAATTGCTGGTGCTCGACTTCGGAGCGGTGAGCTTTATGGACTCGTCGGGCATAGGACTCGTCATGGGCAGGTACAGGCTTATAGAGGGCCTGAACTGTAAAATGTATATTATTAATCTTTCCGGACATGCTTATAAGGTGATGCGTCTTGCGGGACTGGAAAAAATTGCCGTTCTGCAGGAAAAGAAAAAGGAGGTAAGTGCAAAATGAAGGTGATCAATGAGGTGAAAATTCAGTTGGAGAGCAGGTCGGTTAACGAGGGTTACGCCAGAGCCGCGGTGTCGGCTTTCGTCTGTCAGCTTGACCCGACGCTCGAGGAGTTGAACGATATCAAGACCGCAGTCAGCGAAGCGGTGACGAACTGTATAGTCCATGCCTATAAAAATCAGGTCGGCAGAATTTACATAAACATAAAGCTTTTCGATAACTCGACCGTACAGATTAGCGTCAGGGACAGAGGCTGCGGAATTGAGGACGTTAAAAAAGCTATGGAACCGCTGTACACAAGTGCGGGCGAGGACCGAGCAGGTCTGGGCTTTTCGGTAATGGAGAGCTTCTGCGACGGCGTGAAAGTGCGCTCAAAAACGGGCGCGGGAACAACGGTGACACTGACTAAAAAAATCAGGGGCAGAAGCGCTTATTGATGACCCGCGAAGAATTTATTGAGTCAAACCTCGGGCTCGTTCATACCTGCGCAAACAGATTTCGCAACAAGGGTATTGAATATGAAGAGTTATATTCCGCAGGCTGTCTCGGACTTGTGAAGGCTGCGGACGGTTTTGACGAAACGCTCGGCTTTGCCTTTTCTACTTATGCCGTGCCGGTGATACTCGGCGAAATAAAGCGCCTTTTCAGAGAGCAGGGTGCGGTTAAGGTCAGCCGTTCGGTAAAAGAAAAATCCCGTCTTGCAGTCGCGGCGTTTGAAGAGCTCAGGCAAAACCTTGAGCGTGAGCCGACGGTCGGCGAGCTTGCAGAAAAACTCGGCACCGACGAATACGAGGCTTCACAGCTTATCAATATTTCGGCACCTGCTCTGTCACTGACCGATACCGACGAAAACGGCGACAGACAGTTGGATATACCCGTTGACTCCGGCGAGGAGGAGATAGGCAATTCAATAGCTCTCAGTCAGGCGCTGAGCACACTTGACGAGCGCGACCGTCAGCTTATAATTCTGCGTTATTACAGGGGGCTGACGCAGGCGGTGACCGCCGAAAAGCTTTCAATGACTCAGGTTCAGGTTTCACGCCGCGAGAAAGCGCTGCTTCTGGATATGCGCAAAAAGCTGACGGGTTGAAAAATGTAATAAAATATGATATAATACCAGCATATTTTTACTACCGATACGTGGGGTAAACGTTTATGAACGGTAAAAACAAGGGTATTTTAAGAATATTATCGCTTTTAATTGTGACTGAGATGCTCGCTTTAAGCCTTACGTCGTGTAAGGGCTCTGCGGACGTCAGGGCGGTCAGGGCTTCCTCGGTCAATATAACCGAGGCGGCATATTCGGCGCGCTCAAATCACGTTTCAAGCGACGGCAATCTTATCTACGTTGCAAAATCGGGACTGCTTGAACTATATTTTGACAGCGTAACTTACAGTGTTGCAATTAAAGACACGAGTACCGATAAGTTTTGGTACAGTCTTCCGAAGGCCGATATCAGCGACACCGAATGTCACGCAAGCGTAGTTTCGCTATGCGTTTCCAAGGGCAGCGAGACCTATTATCTCAACTCGCAGGACAACAGCGTCGCCTTCTCAACGGCGAGCTTCAAGCCGATTAACAACGGCGTTTCCATAACCTATGATATGGCGCCCGACAGCGAGACCGCAAACAAGAGCTTCGAGAGCCTTACCGATAAGGACGTATATGTTTCGGTTACCGCCGTATTCACATTAAGCGACGGTGCCTTCTACGGTAAGATTAACTGTTCAAATATACTCGTTTCAAAGGGCTATACCGTCGAAAATATTGACTTTATGACCTATTTCGGTTCGAGTGAGAACTCGGGTGAGAACGATTTTCTGTTCGTTCCCGACAACTGCGGTGCACTCGTTAAGACGGGCGTTGCCGACGATAAGTTCACCGAGGAGAGAAGCTACGATATATACGGCGCTAACGCCGCTCTGGGAAGCAGCGAAAGCGCTCAGGCACTGTTCCCGTGCTTCGGTGTAAAGTCTGGCGATAACGCGTTTGCCGCTATCATACTCGGCGGCGAATGCCTTGCGAGCGTCAGGGCTCAGCGCAGAAACGGCGCGGGCACGTTTAACCGCGTTTCGGCACGCTTCAATATAACCGATACCTGCAGCGACCCCGACGGCTCGGGCAGGAAATATACGGGTATCACCTATGCGGGTGATATAAACATCTGTTACCGATTCCTTTCAGGTAAAAACGCCGATTATTTCGGTATCGCTTCGGCGTGCCGTGAGGTGCTTATAAGACAGTCGGTGCTTTCTACCGAAATACTTGCCCCGTCAGAGCACATACCGCTTGTCGTCAGCGTTCAGGGCGCAGCGACTAAGAGGGGCGCGCATTCGTATAAGAAGCTCTCGACCTTTGAACAGACGCAGGAGCTGCTTGAGGGACTTAAGGCAAAGAGTATCAACAGTATCACCCTGCGTTACTGCGGAATGCTTGGCGGCGCCGATACTCAGGACGCGATTTCGGACGCATCCGTAATCCGCTCGCTGGGCAGTAAAAAGGATTTTGAAGCGCTTTCGCAGTACACCAAAACCCAGAAGTTCAATATGTATCTCGATATCGCCGTTCTCTCGTCAAACAAAAGAAATTCATCCGACGAGGCGAGAACTGCTTACGGCGCAAAAACCCCGTACAGCGTTACGGGCAACTATGAGCTTTTCGGCAGGGGCAGAAAGCCCGCGATGAACGCGCTGACCGTTTCCGATATTTCGGACAGTCTTGTTTCGTTCCTTACAAATACCGAAAAATACAATTTCGACGGCTACTGCATAAACGATGCGGGCAGGGTGCTTTACTCGGATTATTCGGGCGACGACTACACTCGCTCGGGCGCGGCTTCTGCAATAAGAACGCAGACGGCGGTGCTCTCCAACAATCATAAGATAATGATTGCAAAGGGTAATTTCTGTATGCTGTTCAATGCCGACGCGGTTGTCGATCTGCCGAGAGATACTTACTACGAGCAGAACGACGGTTACGTTCAGATACCGTTTGCCGAAATGGTGCTTCACGGCATCGTCAACTACACTCTTGAGCCGATTAACCTTGAGGCCGACACAAAGGCGGCGCTTCTCAGATCGCTTGAGTACGGCGCGCTGCCGAGCTTTGAATGGGTTTGCACCAAGGTCGGCGACGAGGTGTTTGACGCACAGTTCTACTATCAGGATCAGCTCGCAACGGCTGCCGAGTATTACGCAATAGCCGACGAGGCGCTGGGCGACCTTGCGGACGCGAGAATTACGGCACACTACAAGGTTCAGAACGGAGTTTACTGCACCGAGTTCAACAACAGTACGCTCCTGTACCTCAACTATAACGAAGAGCCCGTAACGGTGAATTCGATTACCGTTCCGGCGCAGTCGTGCATCAGAGCAAACTAAGAACAAAACAAGTTAAGACTCCCTTAAAAAGGGA